>CAZMAF010000052.1:0-10567 GCA_964564225.1 uncultured Lachnospiraceae bacterium | reverse complement strand
CAATGCTCGTTACGCTATCAGGAATCGTGATGCTCGTAAGGCTGGTGCAAGAACCAAACGCATAGTTACCAATGCTCGTTACGCTATCGGGAATTGTGATGCTCGTAAGGCTACTGCAACCAAAGAACGCCTCTTTACCAATGCTCGTTACGCTATCGGGAATCGTGATACTCGTAAGGCTCCTACAATACCAGAACGCATAGTCACCAATGCTCGTTACAAGCTTGCCTTGATACATAGGCGGAATACTAATTTCAGTATCGGCGCACTCGCCAAGACCGGTTACCGCATAAGTTCCGTCATCCTGCAATTCATAAAGCAAACCTTCGCTATATGAGTCTTCGGTATCAATAATACAATTTGTCGGTTCAAACATCCTGGGCGCACCGGTTACGACGTAACCAAGAAGTACGCACCCCTCCTCTGCCGTATATACGATCTTGCCCTCAGAGGTATTGCCGGTTACCCGTTTATATACCGTCAAGGATAAATCGTTGAACACACGGGTACTCGTACCGTCCGTGAAAACCAGCTTGATATCCAAAAATTCAACGCTATTCAGCCACTCTTCACTGATTACCGCCACAATACGGTGATCCAGCAGATTGTCATCTGCATTCGCCCTGTTTTGATGGTAAAAGCGATAATTTTCGCCATCTTCAAGACTCAGAGTTTCTTCTTGGATGGTTTCAGAGCTCGCCGCAAATGCAGTCAGCCCCACCAATGCCAGAATAGCAATCAGCGCGAAAATGACACAAACGATTTTTTTCATTGTTTTCCTCCTATGGTTTATACATAAAAAATTTTATATATAAAATAATTTCTCTTTATTATACCCCCCCCCGCATTTTGTCAAGTGTTTTTTAAAAAAACTTGAAATTTTTTTCTTTAATGCCGTCAAATTTAATTCCGTCGCATTTTTTCAGAATATATACCTTTTGGCAGTATTCAGACAGTTTTTTGACACAAAAACACCGTTCCGCAATGAATGCAGAACGGTGTTTTAACCTTATTTAA
Organism: uncultured Lachnospiraceae bacterium; assembly: GCA_964564225.1. Classification (GTDB taxonomy): domain Bacteria; phylum Bacillota; class Clostridia; order Oscillospirales; family CAG-272; genus RGIG1993. Next base: position 9,550 of record CAZMAF010000052.1, on the reverse strand, counting down.
GATCGTTTGGCGTAAACGCTTTCGGCAAAAGATCAGAAAGCGCGAACACCTTATAAGCATTTCCGTATTTTACAACGATCGGCATATCAGAGGGACAAAATTCGGCAAGCGCCTGACGGCAGATGCCGCAGGGGAAAATACCGTCGTCACCGTCTTCATCCTTACCGCCAACAAGCGCCAAAGCCCGAAAGCTTCTTTCGCCATTTGAAATCGCCGCAAACAGCGCGGTACGCTCGGCACAGCACGTAGCGCCATAGGAAGCGTTTTCCACGTTGCAGCCAAGATACACTTTACCGTTTTCGGAAAGCAGCGCCGCCCCGACACGGAAGCTTGAATATGGCGCATAACTATTTTTTCTCGCCTCATCGGCAAACGCGAGAAGCGAATGAAAATCGGAAGGTGCTATCATTTTATTCCTCCGCGATGTCAAGAGCTACCTCGATCATCTGTGTCAAGGAAAGCTGACGGTCTTCAGGCGACATCACTTCCCCTTCGTTCACAAAATGGTCAGTAACCGAGCAGATACAAAGCGCTTTCTTCCCTGCGGCTGCGGCATTACAGTACAGTGCGGCAGCCTCCATTTCTACGCCCAAAACGCCCATCTTTGCCCATTCCATATCCTTGCCGGGCAAATTATAAAAAACGTCGGAAGAAAACATATTACCCACCTGATAGCGCAATCCCTTAGCTTCACAGTTTTCAACTGCGGCGCGCACCAGCGAAAAATCAGCAATCGGCGCAAACTGACCGGGCATACAGAAGGAAGCGGGATAATTCGAGTTAGTGCATGCACCCATTGCAATGGCAATATCACGGATATGCAAATCCTTATGAAAAGAACCGCACGTGCCAACGCGAATGATCGACTCTACGCCAAATGCATGATAAAGTTCATGAGAATAAATGCCGATTGATGCCATTCCCATACCCGAAGCCATAACGGAAACACGCTTGCCCTTATAAAAGCCGGTGTAACCCTGCACACCGCGCACGTCATTTACAAGAACTGCATTTTCAAGATAGGTATCAACAATAAATTTCGCGCGTTTGGGATCGCCGGGCATCAATACGGTTTTAGCAAAATCGCCGACCCGAGCGGCGATATGAGGTGTAGGAGCTTTCATGATATTTCCTTTCCTTAATTAATAAGAAGTGTCTTCAATTAATAAGAAGTGTCTTCAATTAATAAGAAGTATCTTCAGAATCAGAAGCAGCGGCATTCGCTTTTGCAAGCTTAACGATGCGGCTCGTACCAAGACGGTCAGCACCAAGCGCGATCATATCTTCAGCATCCTTCAAGGAAGCAATACCGCCCGCCGCCTTGACCTTAACGCCGTCGCCGACGTTTGCTTTCATCAATGCTACGTCTTCGCGTGTTGCGCCCGCTTTGGAAAAACCGGTAGAAGTCTTAATATAATCTGCACCTGCCTCAGTAACAAGTTTGCACATCACAATCTTTTCTTCTTCGGTAAGAAGACAGGTTTCGATGATCACCTTGAGAATCTTATCGCCGCATGCCTTTTTGATGGCAGCAATCTCATCTCTGACGTAATCGTATTCTTTCGCCTTCAATCTGCCGATGGCGATAACCATATCAATCTCGTCAGCGCCCGCGCGGATCGCGTCCTCGGTTTCAAAAACCTTAGCGGCAGTCGAATTATAACCGTTGGGAAAACCGATTACCGTGCATATAGCAAGCGTATCCCCGACGTATTCCTTAGCCTTTTTAACAAATGCCGGCGGAATACATACCGATGCGGTTTTATATCGGATACCGTCATCGCAAATTGCCTTAATGTCCGACCAGGTCGCATCCACACCGAGAAGCGTATGATCGCAACGGGATAAAATAGTTTTAAGTTCCATGTTTTACACCTCTGTATTCATATTTTTCTTTACAAAATCAAGTAACAACTCTCGCTCATTCGGAATACGGTCTTGAACAACCTCCGCAAGCGCAAGATTCAAAAGTCTGCCAATTTCCCTGCCAATCGGTATGCCAAGTGAAACAAGATCGCCGCCTTTTATTGCTAAACTTGCTAACGACAAACAATCTTGCCGTGCAAGTATGTCTGAAGCGATTGCTTCAAGCTCATCATAATAAGACTGCCTTATATGAAAATCCGAATGTTGCGCAAGATTATCGGCACGTTTCAAAGCGATCAGATCATAAAAAAAGTCAGGGGTCATTTTGGAAAGTGCACGCTTTACTGCCTTTTCATTCGCCTCAATGACCGTATCATGCCACTTCACCAAACGTGACACAGTATCCTTGGTTTTATTATCATATTTAAAGCGTGTTAATATTGCGTCGGCAAAATCGCAGCTGACAGATGCATGTGAATAAAAATGCCCGATGCCATTTTCATCCTGTGTAAACGTAGATGGCTTGCCAATGTCGTGCAAAAGCGCCGCAAGACGCAAATGCTTTTTGGGCTTAACACATTCCACAGCTTTAGCCGTATGGGTAAAAACATCGTAACAGTGGTGAAAATTATGTTGATCAAAATTCTTCATCGGCAATAATTCAGGAATTACAACGCCAATAATATCAACGTAAGCTGTAAGAACCCGAAATACGCCCTTGCCGAGCAACAATTTATTTATCTCCTGCGCGATACGCTCAACACTCACTTTAGAAAGCGAAGGCGCAAGCAGCCGTGCCGCCGCCTCGGTTTTTTCATCAATCGTAAAATCCAAAACCGATGCAAAACGAATCAAGCGCAAAATGCGGAGCGCATCCTCCGAAAACCGTTCGTACGGATCACCGACACAGCGAAGCACCCGATTTTCAAGATCACGTTCCCCGGAATATATATCAACAAGCCTTCCCTCTTTGGAAAGCGCCATGGCATTCACTGTAAAATCGCGCCGCGAAAGATCGTCCTCTATATGCTCTGTAAATAAAACGGCATCGGGGTGTCTGGCATCGGAGTAGGTAGATTCCGACCGAAAAGTCGTGATTTCATACGGTACTCCCTCGTATACAACCGTAACAGTTCCGTGCCGTATACCCGTTTCTATTACGTGACAATCGCCAAAAACCTCCTTAACTTCATCAGGCGTCGCAGACGTGGCAATATCATAGTCATCAGGCTGACAGCCAAGAATAAGGTCTCTGACACAACCGCCGACAGCATAAGCTGCATATCCTGCATCTATAAGATGCCCAAGAATCTTAATTACCGTAAGCGGAAGATTCATATAATCACTCCTTTTTTTCAGTATACCACACCTTTTTATAAAAATCAATAAAAATAATAAGAAAAGACGCTACAATAATAAGAAAAGACGCTATTATAAGCGGCTTTTACTGTTTATTCAAAATAATACGATTACACTGTCTTAAAAAAATTTTCTTCAGGTATTCTTGTTCCGGCAAGCGCCTCGTCCAACTCCGTATCGGCGCAATACTATCACAACAAGGATAAATCCGGAGTTTTTAAAACAGATTACAAAAGCTTTCGTCAAACAGTCTTCGCCAAAACCGCCTGTATTCACTTTTTTTAAAAATGATAGTACAATATTCTTGCTTTTTCGATCACACAGTGCTACAATACCTATAAAAGCCAATACACAAAGATTTCAGATTTTTTTGAATGGAGTTCATAATGAAAAAACTACTTTTATCGATCGTTCTTATCGTTGTTCTTTGTTGCACTGTCGGATGTGTCGATCAAAGCGATACAACTGCCGCACAAAACTTTACAAGCAATGCAACATCATGCACGACAAACGTATCAACCGTATCAACGTCACAAATAACAAACGCAGCCGATACCTCGTCCACTGTCGAAACAACGACAACCGCGCTCCCAACGTCCACATCCACTCCCGCAACTACGACGGTCGCTCCAACGGTGACAACGACAGTGAACCCCCCCGCAGCCGCCCCCCCCTACGTCTATAACGATTTTACCGACGCCGAAAAAAACACCTACCGGATTTCCGTAGGATTTGTAATCCCCTTTTTACAAAACAACGATTATTTCGTAGAAGCCTATAATGAAGACGGCTATATCGGCGTTTATTTTTCTGCACTCTGCGATAAAAAAAGCAGCTTTACTGCCTACTTAAATCAATTTAACCGCTATCAGAATGACGGTACAGACACCGATGATTACGGTGACATCTGGTATCTTTTCTCAAACGATACCGTCTATATCGACGTGTGCTACTACGAATACGACGGTGACTATTACGTTGACGTAGACGTTTATATTGACGAAAGCGAAAACGCTCCCGATAATAACGACAACGATAACAATAATACCGATACTCCTTCTTATGACGAAGAAAATCTGCTGACCAACAACGGCGCAGGACTGCCCTCAGATAACGGAAGCGGCGTACATTCTGTGGATTTCACCAAAGCAGAAAACGTAAAAGACGTTACCGATCAGGGTTATTATCTTGACGGCTGCCCGACGGTCGGCTCTCCCGACGTACTTGTTATCCCCGTCGATTTCAGCGACGTCACCGCTAAAAGCAAAGGATACAGCATCGACGTCATTAAGCGCGCCTTCCTTCAGAACGGAACAACCGACTATTACTCGGTATACGATTATTTCTATCAATCAAGTTACGGACAGTTAACGCTCGACGTAACCATTCTCGATTTTTGGTTTCGTCCACAAAAAACAAGCACCTACTACGCATCACAAACGATGGACTATTACGGAGTTGAAGTTGACATAGGCGATCAGATAATCCTGAACGAAGCACTTGATTATCTTGAAGACGTTATGGATCTTTCGGCATTTGATTCCGATAAAAACGGCATTATCGACTCGGTCGTTCTCATCACTACTCTTGATGTCAATGAAGAATCCAATTTCTATTGGGCGTTCCGATATTGGAATATTTACACCGATGACCAGGACTATTATTACGAGTACGACGGTGTCAGCGCAAACGACTACCTGTGGGCACCTTATCAGATGCTTCACGAAAGCTATGATAAGAATGGAAATTCCAGCTATAACGATACAAGCGTATTGAATACCTACACGCTGATCCACGAATTTTCTCACATACTCGGAGCGGATGATTATTACGACACCGCCTATGAATATGATCCAATGCACGGTTTTGACATCATGGATTCAATGACGGGCGATCATAATCCCTATTCCAAATTCAATTACGGATGGATCACAACCTCCAAATTGATCGTCACCGAAACAAGCGTAACCTTACAACTTGAAGATTTTTCCAAAAACGGTGATACCGTTATTCTCGCCGCCAATTGGAACGACTCGCTCGGCGCATATCAGGAATATTACATTTTAATGTACTATACCAATACGGGACTCAACGGCGGAGATTACGGCTATTTTGAAAGAAATGGCATCGTCGTTTATCACGTAAACGCCACACTCTATTATGAAGAATTTGAAGGAATCATCTATTACGACGTAAATAATAACAATACCTCACCCTCCGACTCCTATGGCAGCAAAGACAATCTGATTGAATTGGTTGCTTCAAAATCAGGTAACTATACTTACGTTGCAGGCGATTCGCTTGGCAAACTCACCGATGACAACGACAATGCGCTTCCCTATTCCTTCACAGTCAATGAAATCACGAGTGACTACGCCACCGTCACCTTCACCAAACAATAAAAAAAGAGGGCTAATCACCCTCTTTTTCTATTGACAAAACGAAAAGAATATGATAAAATAACAGACGATATATAACAAATGATATATTTCGGAGGTGCATATGCCACCCAAAACCAAAATAACCAAAGAAGACATTATCGCAACGGGCATAAAAATTGTTCGTGAAAAAGGTGCGCAAGCTATTAACGCCAGAACGGTAGCTGTAGCTTTGCAATGCTCCACACAGCCGATTTTTTCCAATTTTGAATCAATCGAGCAATTAAAGCTTTCCATAGTTGAAAAGGCGGACGAACTATGCCAAGATTTCATCCGTCGAGAAATTGAGAAAAACGAATATCCACCCTATAAAGCAAGCGGTATCGGGTATATACGCTTTGCCAAAGAAGAAAAGGAACTGTTCAAGCTTCTGTATATGCGTGACCGCACAGCAGAAGATATTCCCGAAGAAAACGGTCTTTTCAATCAAATGATGAGTTTTGTATATGAAAATACCGGTCTTACCAACGACAACGCCAAGCTCTTTCATCTTGAAATCTGGGCGGTCGTACACGGCATTGCCGCTATGCTCGCCACGGGATATTTAAATCTTGATTGGAAACTTATCAGCCAAATGACAAGTGATCTCTATCAAGGACTAAAAAAACAGTATCAGAACAAGGAGTAGCGTATGGAAGCGATCCGAATCGAAAATCTTACGAAACGCTATAAAGACATGGTTGCAATCGACCGACTCACGTTAACCGTCAAACAGGGTGAATTGCTTTCCCTTCTCGGCATAAACGGAGCAGGAAAAACCACAACTATAAAAATATTATCAGGACTTACCCGTCCGACAGGCGGCGATGCCATACTGTTTGGCAATAGCGTTTGCCGCGATCCCTCCACCGTTAAAAAAATTATCGCAGTATCACCACAAGAAACGGCTATTGCAGGCAGTCTTACCGTACTTGAAAATCTCGAATTAATAGCAGGCATTCACGGATTTGACACAAATAAGAAAAACGAAAAAATCAAGGAGCTGACCACACTTCTCGGTCTTGATGCCGTTATTTCGCGAATGGCGAGAAAATTATCGGGCGGTTGGCAAAGAAGGCTCAGCATCGCAATGGCGCTCATTAGTGAGCCGAAAATACTCTTTCTCGATGAACCGACACTCGGGCTTGACGTGATCGCGCGCAGCGATCTATGGGATATTATCCGATCTCTGAAAAACAAAACCACGATCATTCTGACAACACACTATATGGAGGAAGCAGAAGCGTTATCCGACCGTATCGCCATTATGAAAGACGGCAAACTTCTGATCTGCGATACCGCCGAAAAGATCAAAACGAAAGCGAACGCTACCACCTTTGAAGAAGCGTTTATCCGTATTGTCAAGGAGGGTGTAAAATGAAAATGCTGACCTTTGCCAAAAGAAACGCACGTGAAATTCTGCGCGATCCCTTAAATATCGGTTTTGGGCTCGGCTTTCCGCTCATCATTCTGCTGATGCTCACAGCAATTCAAAAAAACGTCCCCGTCGCCCTTTTTGAGATACAAACGCTCACGCCGGGCATTACGGTATTCGGGCTTTCGTTTATCACTCTCTTTTCAGCAACCCTCATTTCCAAAGATAGAAAAAGCGCGCTTTTACAAAGACTGTATACAACGCCTCTTACACCGACTGATTTTATCCTCGGTTATACCCTTCCCATCATCCCGATCGCCCTTATACAGAGCATTATTTGCTATATTGCAGGCATTTTGCTGAATCTTGAACTTACAGTCCGTCTCTTATACGCGGTACTGTTTATTCTGCCGATTTCCCTCTTTTATATTTCACTGGGACTTCTGTTCGGAAGCATACTGAACGATAAACAGGTCGGCGGTATCTGCGGCGCGCTTTTAACCAATCTTTCAGCATGGCTTTCAGGCACGTGGTTCGACCTTGATCTCGTTGGCGGCGCATTTCAGAAAATTGCCTATTTTCTTCCGTTTGTACACGCTGTTGATCTTCAACGCGCCATCGTAATCGGTAATTTTTCCGAGGTATTTTCCCATTTATGGTGGGTTCTCGGCTATACGCTCATTGCCATGCTTGCGGCAATCGCGTTTTTTTTAAGACAAATGAAAAATCAATAATACGAAGGGCATCAATTACTCAACAAAGCTCTTTCAAAACTCACCGCAGGACTTCTGCTCGTCAGCATGCTTCTCTTTCTGCCGGCAGATAACTTCTCTTACCGTAATGCGTAGCTATTCATTAAATTACTGTTTATCCTGCTTTTTAGCTGTGTTCATCGTAGCGGGACTTGATCACCGTTACGGATGACCGCGCGTTCCGCTTCAGACAGTCATCACTGCTTCGTTCGTGCCGCTTGTTTCATACGCCCACTATGCTGAGGTTTTGCGCGAAAACGCCTATCTGTCAAAAACGATACAAAACAAAGAAGCCTGTAACCGTGAAAAGTTACAGGCTTTTACTTTGGGATATCAATTTGAAAACTCGTGAGTTTTGATATATTCAATAAAAGTTTTCATGCTTTTTGACATCCATTTGTTTTTATGATAAATGAGCTGTTTCCATATATCAATATGCATATCGGCAACGTCAAGATAGCATAGCTTTCCTGACGCAATCAATTCCTCTGTAACAAAATCGGGCAGATAGGATATCATATCGTTTTCCATGAGAACAGACATAATAATATCAGTTCGACCGATCTCAAGAACCGGCGTGATTGCCAAAGATCTTTTCGCAAACTCTCTATCAAAAATGCGGCGGTAGCCTTGACCGTACTCGGTTAAGACAAATGGTTCTCCTATAATGTCCTGAACAGTCAACCCTTTTCGATTGGCGAATTTGGATTTTGATGATGCCACAAAGTGCATGGATAATGGCTCTTCTTTAGCAACAATGTAATCCTTATGATATAGACGGTGATCGAGCGTAATAATTACATCCGCCTCGTTATGATCGAGCATATTCAGCATATCACTCGTGTCACCGGTAGAAAATCTTATAAAAATAGACGGATATTTATTGTGAAAATCCGAGTAATGGGCAGATATCATTTCCTCGCAGACCGAGTCGGGTGTAACGATATGAAGATGACCGCTGCAATCTTCTTTCATAAGAGCTTCCTTAAAATCGTCGGTCAAAGCGCGGACTTGATGAGCATATAAAACAAGCTCGCGACCTCGCTCGGTAAGCGTGATAGTATGGTTAATTCGCTCGAACAACAAGCAACCGAGCTCATCTTCAAGCTGTTTAATTTGAAAGGAAATTGTTGACTGTGAATATCCGAGCTGATCTGCTGCCTTTGTAAAGCTCCCAAGCTCTGCAACATGTATAAACGTAATCAGGTTTCTCAGTTCCATTACACATCCTCCGAACATCGAAAAAACAGATGGCTATTATCAAAACAATTCATTTGACTAATGGTGAAATTTATTATATAATATCATCGTGGAAAAAACAAGCCTTTTAATGAAATTTCTTGAAAATGTTTTTAATGAAAAAATCAAAGGCAAATTACGCAAAGTAGTAATATATCATCCAAAATTGAATATCCATAAAAGCTATGATGAAGAATGGTCACAGTGATCATGCATTTCAGAGAACCGATGGTTGGTGCGAATCGGTATGTAAAAGCTATGTCCTCTCCCTTCTGAGCTGTTCACCTGAAAGCCGATTCCGGTGCATAGGGTGTCCCGTGTATGCTACGTCAGTGCATAGAGGTTGTCAGACTTCGATCAAAAGCAAAGGCTACGACGAAGACGGAAACTACTGAGTTATTTTCACAGAGAGTCGGGGACGGTGCGATCCCGATAAAGGACTGTAGATTTCTTATCCCTTCTGAGCCGGAAGTCCCAAAGGTTAAGCTGTTCAGGCTGAACACCCAGTAGGCGCTTCCCGTGTATGCTACGTCAGTGCATAG
>CAZMAF010000051.1:0-11223 GCA_964564225.1 uncultured Lachnospiraceae bacterium | reverse complement strand
GCCGCGGCAACTACGCCCTGGGCCTGAAGGAGCAGCTGATCTTCCCCGAGATCGAATACGATAAAATCGACAAGATCCGTGGCATGGACATCATCTTTGTCACCACGGCTAACACCGACGAAGAAGCCAGAGAGCTCCTGACGCTCATGGGCGCTCCGTTTGAGAAGTAAAGGAGGAGAGCATAAGCTATGGCAAAGAAATCTATGATCTTAAAGCAGCAGCGCACTCCGAAGTTCTCTACGAGAAGCTACAACAGATGCAAGCTGTGCGGCAGACCCCACGCGTATCTGAGAGACTACGGCATCTGCCGTATCTGCTTCAGAGAACTTGCGTATAAGGGCGAAATCCCCGGCGTAAGAAAAGCTTCTTGGTAAAAGAAGATACCTTTGTACAAACCGTACAATCCACATTTAACAGTAAAAAAATTATATACTGCTAAATCTCCATAACCGGACAGGGAATTACTTTCAACCGGCCGGTTGCAAGCCCATTCAGTTGGGCAGCAAGAGATTAAACTTGCATAGGGAGGATTAAAATTATGCAAATTTCAGACGTTATTGCAGATATGCTTACACGTATCCGCAACGCAAACAGCGCAAGACACGAAACCGTTGATATTCCTGCTTCGAACATGAAGAAGGCAATCGCTGACATTCTTCTCGAGGAAGGTTATATCAAGGGCTATCAGGTAGTTGAAGATGGCAAGCAGGGCATCATCAAGATCACCCTCAAGTACATCGGCAAGAAGCAGGTTATCCAGGGTCTCAGAAGAGTATCGAAACCCGGTCTGAGAATTTACTCCGGCTGCGAAGATATGCCTAAGGTAATGAACGGTCTCGGTATTGCGATCGTTTCCACGAATAAGGGTATCATGACCGACAAGAAGGCTCGTAAAGAGAACGTCGGCGGCGAAATCCTTGCGTTCATTTGGTAATAGGAGGAATAACATAATGTCTAGAATTGGTAGAAAAGTTATCGTTGTTCCCGCAGGTGTTGAGATTTCGATTTCCGACACAAACTACGTTACCGTTAAGGGACCCAAGGGAACTCTTGAACAGCAGCTCAGCGCTGCAATGACCATCACACAGAACGGTAACGAAATCACTGTTACCCGTCCTGACGATGAAAAAGAAAACAGAGCTCTTCACGGCCTCACCCGTACGCTTCTTAACAATATGATTGTTGGCGTTACCGAAGGCTACTCCAAGACCCTCGAAATCGTTGGTGTTGGTTACAGAGCAAACAAGCAGGGTACTACCCTCAATCTTAACCTCGGTTACTCTCACCCCGTTACCTTCCAGGATGGCGACGGTATTACCTTCACGGTTCCTAACGAACTTACGGTTGTGGTTTCCGGTATCGACAAGCAGAAGGTTGGTCAGGTTGCAGCAGAAGTCCGTGGTAAGAGACCTCCCGAACCCTACAAGGGCAAGGGTGTTAAGTACGCCGGTGAATACATCCGTCGTAAAGCCGGTAAGGCCGGTAAGAAATAAGGAAAGGGGATTAAGACGAAATGGTTACGAAAAGAGATTCCAATATCCAGCGCAAGAAGAGACACGCAAGAGTCAGATCCAAAATCTCCGGTACGTCTATGCGTCCCCGTCTTTGCGTTTATCGCTCCAATGCTCACATTTCCGCACAGATCATCGACGATACGACCGGCACGACTCTGGTTGCAGCTTCTTCCTACGAAAAGGATTTCGGTATGATTGGCAGCAACAAGGCTGCTGCTAAGAAGGTTGGCGAAATCATTGCTGAAAGAGCAAAGGCTAAGGGTATCGAAGTGGTTGTTTTTGACCGCGGCGGTTACCTCTATCACGGACGTGTACTTGAGCTTGCCGAAGGCGCTCGCTCGGGCGGCCTTAAGTTCTGAGAAAGGGTAAGGAGAAAAATATGGCTATTAATAAGATTGATGCAGCTACCCTTGATCTTCAGGAAAAGCGCGTAGCGATTAAAAGAGTATCCAAAACCGTTAAGGGCGGTCGTGTTGGTTCGTTTGCAGCTATCATGGTTGTGGGCGATGGCAACGGTCACGTTGGTTACGGTCTTGGTAAGGCAGCTGAAACCCCCGAAGCAATCCGCAAGGGTATTGAAGATGCCAAGAAAAACATGATTACGGTTTCCATGAAGGGAAACACCATTCCTCACGAGGTTATCGGTGTGTTCGGTGCAGGTAAGGTTCTTCTGAAGCCCGCTCCTGAAGGTACCGGTATCATCGCAGGCGGAACTGTCAGAGCGGTTCTTGAGGCTGCCGGTATCAAGAACATCAGAGCAAAATGCCTCCGTTCTTCCAATCCCACTAACGTTGTTAAGGCTACTTTTGAGGGCCTGAAGCAGCTCCGCAGCGCTGAAGAGGTTGCTGCTATGCGTGGTAAGAACGTTGATGAGATTTAAGGAGGGGTCGATAATGGTTAAAGTTATTTTGAAAAAGAGCCTTATCGGTGCTAACCCCAATGCGAAGGCTACTGCCGCATCGCTCGGCTTTAAGAAAATCGGGGACTTCAAAGTCCTCCCCAACACCCCTGCTACGATGGGTAAGATCAAAGTTCTTGCTCACCTCGTTGCTGTGGAAGAAGTCGCTGAATAAGCGCAAAATAGCATAAAGGAGGAATAAATATGAAGCTCCATGAACTTTCCCCTGCTGAAGGTTCTGCTAAGGCCGCATGGCGTAAAGGCAGAGGTCCCGGCTCGGGTAACGGCAAAACTGCCGGTAAAGGTCACAAAGGTCAGAATGCTCGTTCCGGCGGCGGCGTGCGTGTAGGTTTTGAAGGCGGTCAGTTCCCGCTCTACAGACAGCTCCCTAAGAGAGGTTTCAAGAACAAGTTTGCAACCGTTTATGCGATTGTTAACGTTGAGTCTCTGAATCTTTTTGAAGACGGTGCAGTTGTAAATACCGAAGCACTCATCGCAAAGGGCCTTGTTAAGAAGGTAAACGATGGCGTTAAGATCCTTGGTCGTGGTGAACTCACCAAGAAGTTAACCGTTAAGGCAGCAGTTTTCTCGGCTTCCGCTAAAGAGAAGATCGAAGCTCTTGGCGGTGAGATCGAGGTGATCTGATGAGATCGGCAATTCAAAAAATCAGAAATATTTGGGCAGCCGTTGATATCAGAAAAAAGATCTTATTCACTGCACTGATTCTGCTTATCTACAGATTCGGTTGCGCAATTCCCGTACCCTACGTTGACTCGGCGGTGATCAATTTTGACATGTACGCAAACACGATCTTTTCGTATATGAACATCCTGTCGGGCGGCGCGCTTGGTCAGGCAACCTTCTTTGCACTCGGTATCAGCCCTTACATTACCGCACAGATCGTGATTCAGCTTCTCACGGTAGCTTTTAAAAAGCTTCAGGAGTGGTCGAAGGACGAAACCGGTGACGGTAAGCGTAAGATTGAGCTGATCACCCGTCTCAGCACGGTTGCTCTCGCTGTTCTTACCGCGTTTGCTTACTACAAGATTCTCGATAATCAGGGCTGGCTGGTTAAGACCGACCGTCCTTGGGTACAGGCTCTCGTTATTATTTCTGCGTTTACCGCAGGTGCTGCACTAATCATGTGGCTTGGCGAAAAGATCAACGATCGCGGTATCGGTAACGGTATCTCGATGATCCTTTTTGCAAATATTCTGGCTTCCGGTCCCGCAATGATCGGTAGCATTATCAATCTCTTTACGTCGACAAAACTTGGATGGGGTATCTCGTTTGGTGTTCTTGCGGTTGTAGCATCGGTTCTGATGGTTTACTACGTCGTTTATATCACCAACAGTGAGCGCCGCATTCCCGTACAGTATGCGAAGAGAGTTGTAGGCAGAAAAATGTATGGCGGTCAGAACTCGAATCTCCCCATTAAGCTGAATATGACCGGTGTTATGCCGATCATTTTCGCATCCTCTATTGTTTCGCTTCCCGCGACGATCTCGGCTCTTGCCGGCAAGTCTCAGGCTACGCAGTCTGCGAATCCCGGTTGGTATTGGGTGAACAAGCTTTTTGGACAGACCTCGATTCTTTACGTTGTTGCATTTATTGCACTTATCGTTGCATTCTCGTATTTCTATATTCTTATCTCGTTTGATCCCGTTGAGGTATCAAACAACCTGAAGCAGAACGGCGGTTCGGTTCCCGGCATTCGTCCCGGCGAAAGCACGGCAAACTATATCAAGAAGATTCTCGACAGAATTACCTTCCTCGGTGCGATCTTCCTTGCAATTATTGCAGGTGTTCCGCTTCTCGTAAGCTGTATTGCAGCTCTTCTCAGTGAGTTTGAAGTTACCACGACCTTCTTTGGTTCTGCGGTTCTTTCGAATCTTCAGTCTCTGACCTTCGGCGGTTCGTCACTTCTCATCGTTATCGGTGTTGCACTCGAGACTTATCGCGTTATCGAAGCTCAGATGTCGATGCGTCACTACAAAGGCTTTTTGCAGTAAGCTCCTTTTGCCACGTCGGAGTTTTCCGACGTGGCGGAGTAACTCTGCTCGATGATTTGAATTAATATGAGGTATCAATGAAAATTATGTTCTTAGGCGCACCCGGCGCTGGCAAGGGCACACAGGCTGAGCACACCAGTGCGCGTCTTGGTATTCCCGCTATTTCGACCGGTGCGATTATCAGAGAAGCAATTAAAAACGAAACGGCTATGGGTCTTGCTGCTAAGGCTTATACCGAATCCGGCGCACTCGTTCCTGATGAAGTTGTAATCGGCATCATTAAGGAAAGACTCGATATGGACGACTGCAAGAACGGTTACATTCTCGACGGCTTCCCCCGTACGGTTGTACAGGCTGAAGCGCTCGATGCAATGGGTATCGAAATGGATGTGGTTATTTCGATCGAGGTTCCTGACGAAGCGATTATCGCAAGAATGGGTGGCCGCAGAGTCTGCCCCAAATGCAGCGCAACCTATCACGTTGCTTTTAAGCCTTCGACGGATGGTGAGCATTGTGATAGCTGCGGTGAAGTTCTCACGCTCAGACGTGATGATTTTCCCGAGGTTGTTGCTGACAGACTCCGCATTTATCATGAACAGACAGAGCCTCTCAAGGACTACTATGCGTCCAAGGGTAGAATGAAGATCGTTGTCGGTCAGGAAAAGGTGGAAGATACTACTGCTCTTACCGATGCTGCGATCGATTCTATGAAGTAATGATACAACTCAAAAATAAGTCTCAGATAGCGATTATGCGTGAGGCCGGCAGAATCACGGGTGAAGCGTTAGCGCTTGCCGGTGAGGCCGTTAAGCCCGGCATCACTACCAAAATGCTTGACGATCTGATCAGACATCATATTGAGAAAAGCGGCGCAAAACCTTCTTTTCTCGGTTATGCAGGCTTTCCCGCCAGTGCCTGTATCAGTATTAACGAGCAGGTGATACACGGTATACCTTCTAAAAAGGTGATCCTCAAAGAAGGTGACATCGTCAAAATTGACGTGGGTGCTTTTTACAAAGGATATCACGGAGATTCTGCCAGAACTTTTGCGGTTGGTAAGATTTCCGAAGAAGCCGCACGTCTAATCGATATCACAGAACAATGTTTCTGGGCAGGATTTCGTGAAGTCCGCCCGGATGCCCGAATCGGTGACATTGGTCACGCAGTGGAAACGGTTGCGAAAAGTGCCGGCTACGGTGTTGTTCGCAAATACGTTGGTCACGGTGTCGGACAGAATTTACACGAGTCCCCTGATATTCCCAATTACGGAACTGCGGGACGCGGTGTCAGACTCGCGTGCGGTATGACCTTTGCCATTGAGCCGATGATTTGCGTAGGCAGCGGGGAAGTCAATGAGCTTTCCGACGGCTGGACCGTTGTTACGGCGGATAAAACCTTATCAGCTCATTATGAACATACGGTAGCTCTCACTGAAAACGGTGTTGAAGCTTTAACGAAGATCGATTGAGACAATCAACAGTAATTAAGGAGAAATCATTATGCCGAAAGATGACGTTATAGAATTTGAAGGCGTGGTCGTTGAGTCCTTGCCCAACGCCCAATTCAAAGTCAAACTCCCGAACGATCATATTATTATTGCACATCTGTCGGGAAAACTCAGAATGAATTATATCTGGATTCTGCCCGGTGACAAGGTAACGGTTGAGGTTTCCATTTATGACCCCACCAAAGGCCGTATCACTTGGCGTTCCAAGCAGTAACATAAGAAAGGCTTGGTGCTATCAATGAAAGTAAAACCTTCTGTAAAGAAGATCTGTGACAAGTGCAAGATCATTAAGAGAAAAGGCAGAGTAATGGTCATTTGCGAAAACCCTAAACACAAACAAAGACAGGGTTAATTAACTTAAAAGAGGTGAATTAGAATGGCTCGTATTGCAGGTGTAGATATTCCGAATAACAAGAGAATCGAAATCGCGCTTACTTATATCTACGGTATCGGTAGAAAGAGCGCCAACGACATCCTTGCAGCAACCGGAATCAATCCCGATACCCGTGCAAAGGATTTGACTGAAGACGAAACCGCTAAGCTCCGTGAAGAGATCGAAAATAACTATATGGTTGAAGGTGACCTTCGCCGTGAAGTTGGTCTTAACATCAAGAGACTTGTAGAAGTTAACTGCTACCGCGGTATCAGACACAGAAAAGGCCTCCCCGTAAGAGGTCAGAGAACGAAGACAAACGCGAGAACCAGAAAAGGTCCCGCTAAGACGATTGCAAACAAGAAGAAGTAAAGGAGGACGAAGAACTAATGGCACAGAAAAAGGTTATTAAAAAACGCCGTGAGCGCAAAAATATTGAAAAAGGTGCAGCTCACATTCGCGCAACTTATAACAACACCATTGTTACCATTACCGACGTAAACGGTAACGCTGTATCCTGGGCTTCTGCTGGTGAGCTTGGCTTCAGAGGTTCTAAGAAGTCCACTCCCTTTGCAGCACAGATGGCAGCCGAAACGGCAGCGAAGATCGCTACCGAGCACGGTATGAAGACGGTTGAAGTTTTTGTTAAGGGTCCCGGTTCGGGACGTGAGTCCGCAATCCGCGCGCTCCAGACCGCAGGTCTTGACATCACCCTGATCAAAGACGTAACCCCCATTCCTCACAACGGTTGCAGACCGCCTAAGAGAAGACGCGTTTAATTTAAGAATATAGGAGGATTGCTGATATGGCAAGATATACAGGTCCTGCGTGCAGACTTTGCCGCAGAGAAGGCACGAAGCTCTTTTTGAAGGGCGAGCGTTGCACGACTGGCAAGTGCGCGATTGAGCGCAGACACACTGCTCCCGGTCAGCACGGTGCTGCAAACAAGGTAATGAAAGAATATGGTATGCAGCTTCGTGAAAAGCAGAAAGCAAGAAGATATTATGGCGTTCTCGAAGGTCAGTTCGAGCATTACTTCGAAATGGCAGAAAAGATGGAAGGCATCACCGGTGAAAACCTTCTTTCGCTTCTCGAACGTCGTTTTGATAACGTAGTTTACAGAATGGGAATGGCTTCCAGCCGTAAAGAAGCACGTCAGCTCGTGCTCCATGCTCATTTCAGACTCAATGGCAAGAAGGCTAACATTCCTTCGATTCTTCTCAAGGTTGGCGATAAAATATCCATTAGAGAAGAAAGCAGAAAGAACGTAAAGATTAAAGAGCTTCTCGAAGGCCTTGCTTCTCAGACCGCTCCTAAGTGGCTTGAAGTTGATAAGGATAACGCAGTAGCAACCGTAGTTGCTCTGCCTAAGCGCGAGGATATTGATTTTCCGTTCGAGGAACAGCTTATTGTCGAGTTGTACTCCAAGTAATAATCAACCTCCGTATGCCGACGTCGGTTTTAATCGGCGCGGCGTGCTAACAGCATAAATATTTTTAGGAGGGTATTTGTATGATCGAAATAGAAAAGCCTAATATTGTCACTCAGGAAATGAGCGAAGACGGCAGATACGGTAAATTTGTCGTTGAGCCTTTGGAACGTGGCTTTGGTACTACGCTTGGCAACTCCCTGCGTAGAGTGCTTCTCAGCGCTCTTCCCGGCGTTGCTGTTGTAAGCATCAAAATTGACGGTGTTCTGCACGAGATCTCGACCGTTAGCGGTGTTAAGGAAGACGTAACTGAAATCGTCCTTAACGTCAAGGGTATTACCGCAAAGCTTCATTGCGACGGTCCTAAGACGGTTCTGATCGACGTGACCGGACCTTGCGACGTGAAAGCCGGTGACATTAAAGCTGACGGCGAAATCGAAATTCTGAATCCTGATCTGCACATCGCTACCCTGACCGACGGTGCGAAACTTTATATGGAGCTTACCTTTGAAAAGGGTCGCGGTTACGTATCGCAGGAAAAGAATAAGCAGGAAAAGACCCCTGTAATCGGCACAATTTATACCGATTCGATTTATACGCCGGTTTATAGCGCAAGCTATCAGGTGGAGAACACTCGTCGTGGCAACAAGATTGACCTTGAAAAGCTTACGATTGACGTTAACACGAACGGCACAATCTCTGCGAAAGAAGCGATTTCTCTCGCTGCTAATATTCTCAGTGATCATTTGAGTCTCTTTGCTAACCTTTCCGAAGAAATGATGGGCAAGACGCTTCTCGTTGAACGTGAAGAAACCATCAAGGAAAAGGTACTCGAAATGACCATTGAAGAACTTGATATGTCTGTCAGAAGCTTTAACTGCTTGAAGCGCGCAGGCATTAATACCGTAGAAGATCTCATCTCGAAGACTGAAGAAGATATGATTAAGGTGAGAAACCTCGGTAAAAAATCACTTGAAGAAGTTATCCAAAAGCTTCATTCCCTGGGACTCGACCTCAAGCGCGAGGAAGAGTAACCCATTTAATACGAATAAAAAAGGGAGGTACCTAAAATGCCCGGAACCAGAAAACTCGGAAGACCTACGGCTCACCGTATGCTTATGCTCCGCGGTATGGTTACTTACTTGCTCGAGCACGGTGAGATCGAAACTACCGTTACCAGAGCAAAAGAAGTTCGTAGCCTTGCTGAGAAAATGATTACCATTGCTAAGACCCAGAAGCCCAATAAGCTCGCTGCTTACCGTAAGGCTCTTGCGTTCATTACTAAGGAAGAAGTTGTTGCTAAGCTCTTTGATACCATTGCTCCTGCTTATGAGAACAAGACCAGTGGTTTTACTGCCATCTATAAGATGGGTCCCCGTCGCGGCGACGGTGCCGAAATGGCGATCGTTCGCTTGATCGGTATGCCTGTTCGTGATGCGAAGCCTGCAAAGAAGACTACCGCTAAGAAGGTAGAAGCTCCTGCGCTCGATCAATAACTTCATAAAAAACCATCGGGATTTTCCCGATGGTTTTTTTTAATGTATTGAGTTTTTGAGTGAAGAAATTTCAATGAAAAAATAGAAATAAATAACGTAAAAAGAAAAATATTTTTTTATATTTTTCGTAGAAAATACTTGACAAAATGGGGGGGTATAAATATTATCTTTATTATAAATTTGTTAGAAGGTGAAGAATATGGTTGAATTTTGTATACTGGTGGTTGCAATTATCGTTGCTATCCTTGTATTTCGGCTTACTCTTGCCAATTACTACGTGAGTCGGGTGTTTTCGATTTTGTTCAGTATCGCGACCTTGGTTGGTTTTGGATATGGAACTGTCAACTGCATCAAGGAATATGGATCGTTCACGGCAGAGCCTTTGCAGATTATTGCTTTTTCCTCGATCCCGTTAGCGCTTGCTTTTATGTATCTGATGGGTACATATTTCTTGGAGGAGCCGGAATTTGAGGGATATGATGAAGAGTATTTCTATAGTCAATGGACGGGCAAGGTGAAGAAGAGTTATAAAGCGAGATTTGGCGCAGGTTTTTTCGGTAAGCTGTTTGGCGGTATCGTGCTTTCTGTGTTAGTCAGCGCCATTACATTTGGCATTGGTGCTTGTATTGCAGCCATCGTTTTTATCGTTTTTGCAATTCGCGGTCTGATCGAAGGGGAATGAAACTTTTTGAAGATTTTTTAAAATACATAATTCAATAAGATGTGTTTGCGGAGGATTACTGATTGTGGAAAAAATCACATACTACAAGAGCGCCGATAAAAAGTATTTTGAAATCAATGGGTTTTCTAAAAAGCAGGAATTGGTTGTGAAAATTCCGGCTTGTTTTTTGGATTTTTATATTGTAGACGATTTTATTTTCGGATGGCTCGATGGCTTGGGCATTTCTGCGCCGAGTTGTTTGCATTTGTTGGCATACGTAGGAAAAGACCGTATTGTTAAATTGCCTGTATTGGGTGAGTCTTATCATATTGCCAAGGGTGCATTTGGACAAAAAAACTTCATTAAGAGTATCATGATCCCCTCGTGCGTGCAGGGTATAGCAGATGAAGCTTTTGATTGTAAATCTATCGTTGAAGTTATCGACCATAGCCACTTGAATATTGCTAAGGCGGTTGAACAAGATCCGCTTGCTTGCGGTAAAATTGTAGGCGCGCAGGCTTGCACAGGACAAAATTATGTGATTCATGACGGCGATAGTCTTATCGAAGTATGCAAGGGCGTTTACTATCTGAGAGATCGCGAAGGAAAACGTGTTTGCGTTGGATATAACGGTAAAAAGAGCAGTGTTAAATTCAGTGCGGATACGAACGCAGTTGCCGACTTTGCGTTTTACGGAGAAGATAAGCTGAAAAAAGTTAGCTTGTCAAAGAGTTTGGAAAAAATCGGATCATCTACATTTGCAGGTTGCAAGGCGCTGGGAGCCGTGAAAATTCCTGATTCTGTAAAAGAACTCGGAACAGATGCTTTTGCCGGTACCGGATTACAGGCTGTTCGCGTTGGCAAGGGCATCAACGTGATTCCTAAAAACTGTTTTATGAACTGTGAATCTTTGGAGACGGTTGAAATTCCCGCTTCTGTAAATGTGATACAAGGAGGGGCATTTACCTATTGTGACTCTTTGAAAAAAGTGATGATAGGTAATCCGACCGATTGGAAAGTGCGCGGAAATGGTGTGAATGTTTTAGTTGATCTTTCGACCCCCGAAAAGAATGTAAGCATTATTAAACAGTATGATAATATTGATTTTGTCCGTTCGTAATTTGAAGGATTAAGGACGACGAGATTCAATGAATCAATACCCCATGACAAAACTGTCTTGGGGTATTTTGCATTAAGAAAACATAAAAAGCGGCAGATATTGTGGTTATACATAATAGTTAATCACAAAAAGATTTCCAACAAATTGTGCAAAATCACCAATATTTAAAAAAATCTAAAAAAAGTTGAAAAAAGGTATTGACAAAGTAGAAAT
>CAZMAF010000050.1:0-11709 GCA_964564225.1 uncultured Lachnospiraceae bacterium | reverse complement strand
ACTTGATGATATACAAATCCTGCGAATTTGATGATATACACGGCTATGCCGTGATGAAGGACACAAAGGTTCAAATCCATATCGCAAAACGAAAAATATCTTTTTTGTCCGCTCTTCACAAAAAAATTCCGTACACGCAAGTGTGCGGAATTTTCAATGCAGTTGAATTAAGAGGATAGCCAATCAAATAGTTAACGGCAAGGAATTACTTCCTCGCCGTCTTTTTTATGAAATAGCTCATCGACAAATTGGAATTTTGTAATGAGAATTTATTCCTCTATTAAAGCCATCTCTTCTTTCCCGCCACTGTCTAAGATATAAATAAAACAATTTTCAAATTGATTTGAGTATACTCCTCCGACTTTGAATTTTTCCGGAAAGTAGTTGTATTTAATTACAACAGCAAACGGATTCAATAGAGTATTTATAGCGAATGGCTTGAATTCGCAAGCGGAACTCTTTTTATGAGCAGAAGCACCATCTTGCGCGGAATCATATATGATGATTTCGTTTTTACAAGCTGGGCATACAGCTTTTAAAAGCAACTGCTGCTTTTGCCTGACAATGAATGGGGCTAAAATACCTTTGGTTTGCTTGCCGGTATGTAAAAAATTAAATTTAGTGGCTCCGCAAGAGCATTGAAGTTTTGCCGATAAGGTAACACCATTTACTTCTTCTATATCAATCAAAAAATCTAATATTCTCAATTTCATAACTGCTCACCTCAATTTGCCAAATTCTTATTTATCGATGAGGTTATTATATCATATTTTTTTGAATAATTCAACTGAATGGCATAAAGAAGCGACAAGATTACCTGATTCTTTTTTATGTCGATTTATAGCAAAAAAGAGTGGTCGTTAATGCTCAATAAAAAAACGGTATTTTATATAACGTGAGAAGTGTCATATTATCGGTAATTCTGAATAGAGATGGACAGGGTATAATGTGTTTGTCCCGCGGATAATAAGGGGGGATGCAGCGTTATAACCGGTTTATGCGGATTCTGTCTTGCCGTAAATTTTTTGTGAAAATTCATAATAATCTTGTCATTTTTATAACAATTTTGTTATAAAATGTAAGAACATTTAACGAAAAGCCGTAACTTGGGTACGAAATATTTGTTATTTTGACGAAAAAATGTGTTTGTAAGAAATAAATGAGCTGATTGGGTTGACAATTTTTTTGTTTTGTGATATTATATATTGAACAGTTTGCCTGTTATTGTCTCGGGCGAACAAAACAATAATAATAAAGTTCGTCTGAGAAGGATGATAGGCTGATTGGACGATATTCTTAAAAATACCTGTGGTATAAGAGGTAAAAGCGAAGGAAAGTCTCTGTTTCGACGCTTTGATCTACCGCTTGGTAAATTTGAGAATATCATTGTTTTGTTCGACATTTTGATTTTAATTTACTTTGAAAGGGGAAAATTAACAAATGAAAAATTCAAACAAAAAAGGCTTTACTATCGTTGAGCTTGTGATTGTTATTGCTGTTATTGCAATTCTTGCAGCGGTACTCATTCCTACTTTTGCAAGCCTTGTGAATAAAGCCAACGTATCGAAGGATACTCAGCTCGTAAGAAATCTCAACACTGCGCTTGTATCTGACGGTAAAGATCACGTAACGATGACTGACGCGCTTAACGCGGCAGCTGCATTTGGTTACGATGTTGCTAAGATCAACGCATCGGCGACGAACAGCGAAATTCTTTGGGATTCCAAGAATGACGTTTTCTGCTATCTTAACGAAGGTGAAATTCAGTATATTCCTGAAACTACTACTTCTGAAGAAGCAAGCGGAGCTGATTTCTGGGTAATATCTGCAACTGTCAGCGATACCTATTCTACTTATCTTTACAATTATAACGGTGATGCTACCGTGAATGCGGTTCACGGTCTTGATGTTGGTAATACCGAAGGCGTTAACGTTGTATATGTAAACGCCGGTGAAGTTGTTATCCGTACGAACGGCGGTACTTTTACGGTAAACAATGCTGAGGCCACGGTTGCTCATTACGGTGAATCTGATATCGTTGATATTATCGCTGTTAAGGACGCATCTTATCACGAGTTTGGTAAAGCTTCCTTCACGAAGATTACGAGCGGTCGTTACGTTGCTGAGGAAGGCGCTGTTGCCAATGTTATTGTAATTGTTGATACGGCTAATGCTACCGCAGTGGCAAATGGCGGTACGATTTCTAAGACCTATGAGAACAAAACCGAAGACGAAATCGCTGCTATTCAGGTTGGTGCAACCGTATTTGCGGGCGGTATCGGTACAAAGGACGATCCTTATCTCATTGAAACCGCTGAGCATCTTCAGAACGTTCGCACAAAGTACGATGCCGGTTATAACTATTTCAAGGTTAAAGACGGCGTAACTACGATCGACTGCGGCGGCTGGCCTCTTGACGTGAATCTTAACGGTAGCTTTGACGGTAACGGTGTTGAACTCGTTAACCTCACGGCTGCACTCTTTAATCAGCTTGGCTATCAGAATACCGTTCAGAATATTACGGTTGAGAATTTTGTTGTCACTGTAAATTCCAAGACTGCGCTTGTTCACAATCTTTTCAACGGTGGCGAAACTACATTTAAGAATATTCAGATGCACGGTTATATTGAAGCGGCTTATAACATTGGTTCGTTCTACCGTTACGGCACGGCTAACTATGATGGCACAGGTTGCAGCTACACGGTGAATTTTGTGAATTGTCAGTCTGACGTTGCTATCGTTGAAACGACCGGTAATACTCCCGGCGGTCTTATCGGACATCCGTATCAGGGTACAGGTAATACCGTAACTATTAACGTTGATGATAAGACGGCTTATACCGGTACGCTTTACGGTACCAGTACTAAGGGCTGCTATTACTCGGCTATTTATCTCACCGGTGTGTCGCTTACTGTAAACGGTGAAACGGTTACAGGTTGGGGTGATAATAATACGTACAGCAATTATAACAAGATGGTGACCGTTCCCGCCGAAAAGGCTGAAGACGGCTCTTGGGTTGTCGAAAAGCAGAGCTCTGTTACTTCGATGAAGGTGACTGTTAACTGTCAGATCAGTGCTTATGATGCTGACGGCAACAAGATTGCGAACGAATCGGGTATTACGCTTGTACTTGATACCAAGATGCTTACCGAACTTTCCGATACGACTAAGGTTCTTGATGCATTTACCAAGGTTGAGCTTGTTTCGGGCGCTGATACCTATAAGGCTGAGCTTGTAGATGGAACGCTTAAGATTTTCATTACGAAGTCTTCGACAAACAGCTATGACGGTACTGTAAGAATTGGCGTTATTCAGTATGACGGCAACGGTACGATTGTATCTGTGGGTACTACGAATATTGCTACTATTGAAAAGTAATTTCCATTATTCATTTTTTAAAATTCAGGAGGAATACCAAAATGAAAAAACTTAACAAAAAAGGCTTTACCATTGTAGAGCTTGTTATCGTAATTGCGGTTATCGCAATTCTTGCAACCGTTATGATTCCTACCTTCAGCGGTATGGTTACTAAGGCAAATGAGTCTGCTGCTCTGCAGACCGCAGTAGCAGCAGCCAAGAATGCTCAGATCGAGGTTCTTGCTGACGGCGTTGTTGACGATGATGAACTTACCACGGTTTACGGTGACTATACCTTCACCTTCACTGCCGACGGCGTTTTGTCCGCTGCTGAAGAAACTACTGACGCTGAGTATACCTACACGGTAGAGAACGGCTCTATTACTAAAGCTACAAAGGTTTCTGAATAATCTGAGTACTTAGGGATAATTTCTTATTTTAACGCAAGCACTCTGCGCTCCTTGCGAGTGCATGAGTGCTTGCGGCATTTCATAGAAAGATTTTGACATTATGTGCAGAAAATACCGGAATACAAGCCTGCAAAAACTTCATAACGTGAGGCGCGGCAAGGGCGGTTTTACGCTTGTCGAGCTTTCTGTCGTAATGGCGCTCGTGGCAATTCTTGCCACAATGACTGTTTCTTTTTCTGTGCTGATGAACGGTTTTGCTAAAAACAACAAGATTGAGTATCAGTTTTCAGAGGAGTCTGCGGCTGTTAAAAAGTCGTTTTCTTCGTGGGTGACGGAAAATGACGTTATGGACAGTGTTTTTACCGTGCGCACGGATGGAACGCTTAGCGTGAGCGTTGCAGGGGAAGAAAAAACAGTTTCGCTTCTTGACAGTACTCTGATGATCGACGGTGCGCAGTCAGCGGCGTATGAAACGGTCGAAGGTATGTATTTTCGTGCGAACGATAAGCTGATTCAATGCGTGATCTACCGTCTTTCCGACGAGGGCGAGCGTATCGAGCGCAGTTTTGTTTTTTCGCTTCGCTGTGGAACGCTTGTGGCAGAGGAGGCACTTGACAATGCATAGGATGAGAAAGAAAAACGGATTTTCTCTCGTCGAAGCCGTGATTGCGTTATCTATGATCGTCATTGTCAGCGTTTCGGCGATTTCTGTGCTTCTGTCCTCGACGGCGACAAAGACGAGCGCTATTCGCAAAAGCGAGGCGCAACGCTTTGCCGATAACGTATGGGAATGTTTTAAAGCTGCCGAGGATGAAGCGGAATTCACCTCGTTCGTTGCTTTTGCGGAAACTATTTCGCTTGGCGAAGGCGTTGCCGATGAGGATGGCTTTACTACCTATACATATACATCGGACAATTATCAATTTACGGTTGAGATCTCGGTAACGTATACCGAAACCGAGCGCCCCGTGTTGACGGTTGCGGTGTTTGATGACGATGGGAACGTTATTATTTCGTTTTCCTACCGAAAGGGAGGCGAAATATGAAATTCATGAAATTATTGCGTGACAAGCGAGGCATTGCGCTTGAGAATGCTCTTGTGTTTATGCTTATCATTTTTTCGCTTTGCGCGCTTTTGACAAGTCTGACGGTTATCGGACATTATCAGGTAAAAATTGAAAATATGGCGCTGCTTTATGAAATTGAGGTCGATCAGATCGGCGAGGATTATCTTGCCAGCGTCAAAGACAAGACGGCTTTTGAAGAAAGCTATGAGAATTACGCCTACGGGGTGAGCGGTAATGCGCTTACGGTATGGCGGAAAAATGATGAAAACCAAACGGCAGTGCTTTACGTGGAAGCGGAGCTTACTGCTGAAGATGAATTGCGCGTTTATACGTGGCGTTATTCGCTTCCAGCACGGACAGAGTGATCTGTTGCGTTGAACGGAGACTATAAAATGGCAAAAAATTTAAACTATTCGACAACAATTTCAATTGATGCCGAGCATTCTGCCTTTCATTTTTATTCGATGATCGGCAATGACAAGGCTACGATTGCACATCATATAAAGAATTATGCGGGCAAGCTGTTTGACGAGGATTTTTTCAAAAAATTCAAGGAAGCTCTGAAGGAGTTTGCGCAAAACACCCCTTCGGAAACGGTACGCAAGGTCACGGTCGTTTTGCCCGACAATGCTGTTCTGACCGACACGGTGAGAATTCCGACGATGAAGGGATTGGGACAGACCAAAAAAACGCTTGATGCAACGCTTGGAGGTCTTTACCGTAATTACAAGGAGCTGCGTGTGGTCTCTCGTGCGGTAGACCAGAACAAGCAGTATTCCACTTATGCGATCACGGCGATACAGAAACAGATCGCATCCGCGCTCTATGCGGCATGCGCTGAAAATAAGCTTCTGATCGACACGCTGACCTATGCTTCGAGTGCGGCGGTGGGCGGCGCAGTACAGCTTAACACTAAGCTGAAGGGCGCATCATACTTGTTTCTTGACATTAAAGACGTATATGCTACCTTCGTATTCGTGGCGAAGGGCAAAACGGTAGGTTGCTACCGGTTGCCTTTCGGTCTTGAATTTTTGAGAAAACCGAAGGTGATTCAGGAAGATATGCTTTTTGATCATTCCTATGCTGAGCTTGCGGTTCTGAATGCCAGAGAGCGCGCGAAGTCGAAAAAACTGACGGTAATGTCGCTTGGCGAGGATTTTCTTGACGCCGTTACCGAAATCGAAGAAGATGGCGAAGAATCTTCGGAAAACGATGCGCGTTCTGCCATTGAGGAGCTTTTTTCGGATAAGCTTTCCAAAGAGGAAGCGAGTGAGTCTGACGGGGAAGCTTTGGCGGAGGAGTCGATCGTTCACCGTGCGCAAAGCAATCAGAAGATTTTTACGAGAAAATCGCCGAGAAAGCTTCCCAAGTTTATGCTTCGCGAAATTCCAGAAACGGAGGAGGGCATTCTTTATGAGAATTTCCGTGTCTTCGTTAAATGGGCGTTGACACTGCTCCAGAGCAATGAAAAATTAACCGATCTCGGCAAGCCTGAATTTGTATGCGTGAATTTGCCGCACGATCTTATGAGTGTTCTTACGGCGGTAAATGAGGAAATGGAGGAAAACGGGCTTCGTTTCGTACCGTTGCCAAGTGACGGCGAGGCATCGGTGATTGCTTCCAATCTTGAATTGTACGGCGGTTTATTTCCAAAACAGCTTTCGCCGACAGGCAAGCTCTGAGGACAGTTCTATGGAAAAATTCCATCTGATCTGCACCTATATTCTTTCGGGCGTATTCGGTTTGTGCGTGGGCAGTTTTCTCAACGTGGTGATCTACCGTTTGCCCAACAATATGAATCTGGCAAAGCCCAATTCCCACTGTCCGAGCTGTGGGTACGAGCTTCGGTGGTATGACAATATTCCTATTCTTTCCTATCTGATCCTTGGCGGCAAGTGCCGTAGCTGTAAAGCGCATATTTCTTTTCGTTATACGGCGGTCGAGCTTGCCAATATGCTTTTGTGGCTTTTTTCTGCGGTTTTATTCTGGGAAGAAAATTTTATTCTCGCCTCTCTGAATATGCTCGTTTGCTCTTTGTTTCTGTGTATATTTTTTATTGATCTTGAACATCGGATCATTCCCGACTCGTTACAGATCATTCTCCTCGTTCTTGGGACGGTAAGTATCTTTTTTGACAATGAGTATTCGTGGCTTTCCCATATCCTCGGCGGTGTTTTTGGCTTTTCGGTTTTCTTTCTGATCTCGTGGGGCTTTGAGAAGCTTTGCAAAAAGGAAGGATTGGGCGGCGGCGACGTCAAGCTTGCCGGTGTCGTTGGGCTATTGCTCGGATGGGAACGCTTACTGCTCGGTCTTTTATTTGCGACTCTTCCCGCCGCGGTGATTATGATGATTTATTCAAAAGGGAAGGAAGGCGAGAGCCGGCAGTTTCCCTTTGCGCCCTTCCTTACGGTTGGGTTCGGTATCTCGATGTTTTTCGGAAGCGAGATTATCAATTGGTATCTTACGGTATTAGGTTTATAAAAGAAAGTGAGGTGACAGCTTATGCCGACATATAAATACGTTGCGGTCAATTTGCAGAAGAAAAAATACAAAGGTATTTTTATTGCTGAAGACGAAAACGATCTTGCTGTGCAGTTGACGAAACAAAATTTGTATCTGGTATCTTCTTCGGTTTATAAGGGCGGTACGCCCTCTGCTTTCTTTACACTCGGAACGGGTAAGGTTAAGCTTTCGGAGCTGACCACTTTTTGCAGACAGTTTTCGATTATGATCTCAACGGGTATTCCGCTTGTCGGATGTATTGAGAGCTTGAAGCAACAGCCGTATTCGGGATATTTTAAGTCGATTTTACAGGTTATCAGCGAGGACGTTAAGGGTGGCGCTATGCTGTCGGAATCGCTTGATAAGCATAAAAAGGTTTTTCCCGATTTCTTTCGCAGTATGGTTCACGTCGGTGAGGCGAGCGGACGTCTTGACAGCGTTTTTGTATCGCTTGCCGATTATTATGAATCGGATGCGGCGATCAAACGCAAGGTGAAGGGAGCGCTTGCTTACCCGATGATGCTTGCGATGATGACTGTGGGCATTGTAATCGTGATGCTTGCGTTCGTCGTTCCGACCTTCCGTGAAACGCTTTCCACGCTGGACGTGAAGGCGGACGGTATTACGGCGGTGGTCTATTCTATTTCGGATTTTATTCTGAATTGGTGGCAGCTCCTTCTTGTTCTTGTTATCGTTCTGGGCGGCGGTTTTTTCCTGTTTTCACGTACGAAAGCGGGCAAAAAGACGATAGACGTTTTTCTTGTGAAGTGTCCTTTGATCGGCCGTGTGCAGATTAATCTGATTACGGCACGGTTTGCCCGCGCGTTCAGTCTGCTTCTTGAAAGCGGCATGGATCTTGCGACAGCGCTTGATACCATTTCGATTATTCTGGGTAACAGTTACGTCGAGGCGCGTTTCAACGAGGCAGCCGAGGACGTGCGTCACGGTGTTTCGCTGACGAACGCTTTTCAGAAACAGGATTTATTTCCGCAAATGCTGATACAGATGATTTCGGTCGGCGAGAAAACGGCATCTCTTGAGGATGTTCTCGCGCGTTCCTGCGTTTTCTTTGATGAGCAGGTGGAGTCATCGCTTTCGTCGCTCACCTCTAAAATTCAGCCCACGATGCTGATGATTATGGGCGCGGTGATCGGAACACTTTTCATTGCGGTATACTCACCGATGCTTTCTATTATGAATGGTCTTGCCTGATCCCGGAGGTTGCAGAGAGAATGAATATCAACCGAGAGCTTTTACAGTTCTATATTTACAAAAAAATTATCAAGAAAAAGCAAGCGGAAAAGATACTTGAGGACTGTGAGCGTCTTCAGGTTTCAGTCCGTGACTATATGCTTGCCAAAGAGTACACGACGGAAACAAGAGAGCTGCCCGTTCTGGGTGACTACTACTGTATGCCCTACGTGGAAATTGATATGCTCGATATTGATAAGTCGTTGTTTGATTTATTTACTTTCGAGTTTATGAAGCGATATAAGGTCATTCCCGTTTCGATGAATATCGAGGGACGGCTTTTGATCGCAACTGCGAAGCCGCTTGACTGCTCGTCGATGTCGGCGATAAACTCGCAGATCGTATCGCCCGTTGACTACGTCCTTGTGCCGCCCGTTCAGATCGACCGTTATATTGATTCAATTGCCGCGGTGATTTCAACCTCCGCCGCACTCGACGATCTGAATACCGAGGGTGATGCCGCGCTCTTTTCCAATAAGAAGATACCGACCGACGACGAGATCGTGGAAAACGACGTTGTCAACAATCCTTCGGTACGTCTGGTCGATTCGATTATCAAGGAAGCTGTGCCGTATCGCGCGAGTGATATACATATCGAGCCTTTTGAAAAGGTGGTTAAGGTGCGTTACCGTATCGACGGCGACTTGCAGGAAAGAGCGGAGTTTCCGATCAATTCTTATTCCGCGATCTGCGCGCGTATCAAGATTATGGCAGGACTCAACATAGCAGAGCGCAGAGTGCCGCAGGACGGACGTATCAATATGATTGTCGGCGGCAAGGAGTTCGACTTCCGTGTGTCCTCGCTTCCTACGGTGTTTGGTGAAAAATTCGTTATCCGTGTACTTGACAAGACTTCCTTCCGATTTACGAGAACCGATCTTGGATTTACCGAGGCTGAAAACGTTCTCATCGACAAGATGCTTGCCAAGCCGCACGGCATTATCCTTCTGACCGGCCCGCCGGGCTGCGGTAAGTCAACGACTCTGTATTCGTTTTTGAAAGAGGTCAATACCTCTGCTGTGAACATTGTTACGGTTGAAGACCCTGTTGAGTATATTATGTCCGGTGTCAATCAGACACAGGTAAACACGAAAGCCAATATGACCTTTTCGGCGGCGCTTCGTTCGATTCTCAGACAGGACCCCGACGTGATTATGATCGGTGAGATGCGTGACGAGGAAACGGCGGAAATTGCCGTCAGAGCGGCAATTACGGGACATATTGTTTTCAGTACGTTGCATACGAACGATGCAACGGGCGCGATTACCCGTCTTGAAGATATGGGTGTTGCGGATTATCTTGTTGCAGATGCTTTAGTAGGCGTTATTGCGCAAAGACTTGTGAAGCGTCTTTGCCCTGAATGTAAAAAGAAGGGTAAGACTAATGCGAAGGAAATGCAGATTCTCGGTATTGACGAGCCGATCGGTATTTTTCGTCCGCAAGGCTGTCAATTCTGCAACGGTACGGGGTATAAGGGAAGAATTGCCGTACACGAAATTATGTATATGAACGAGAATATGCGTAACGCGGTCGCTCGTGAGAAAAATCTTGAGGTGCTTCGCGAGCTTGCCAAGCAGAACGGTATGGTAACGCTCTGGAGCTCCTGCAAGAGTCTTGTGGAAAAAGGAATTACGAGTATTCAGGAGCTTATGACACTGAATGTGGAATAACCGATTGGAAAAGTTAATTTTAGTTTTGAGCGGCAGTAGTTGCCGATTCGGAGCTTGAATAGAATATGTGAAAGGAAAGGTATGTGTTATGAAAAAACAAACCCAGAAATTTGATTGGAGTAAGAGAATCGGAAATAGTGACAAGGGTACGACCGATTATGTAAAGCCCGTTATTGCATGGAGTTCTTTTGGCGGCGCATTGGCAGTAGCGGTAGCAATCGCTTTGATCGTCATTCTGCCTCTTGCATAAGTAAGATAAGCGGTACGCTGCTTTTGTTTGCGTTAACGTAAGTACAGCCGGTTAAAAAATCAAGCGGGAGTGTCAGCGTGATGCTCTTAACGGAGCATTCACGCTGAACGACGTTTGCCCTTGCGGGCAAGTGATGTCGGCTTCGCCTTGTGATGCAGCCTGCGGCAATGATGTTATGCCTGACGGCATAGCGGGCAAACGTCACATCACTGCGAGACTTGGCGAGCAACATCATTATGCGCAGCATAACATCACTTTTGCGATAGCAAATACATCACCAACAGAAAAGAGCAGACATACAGGATTTTTCGTCTTGCGTGTCTGCTCTTCCTGCCGTTATAAGGGTTTGGGCTTAGCCCATAATCGCGTTTGACCGGTCAAATGTGATGCTCGCACTTAGCAGAGCTTTCAGATTCTCCGCTAAGCAGATCATCCATTCCTGCTTGATTTTTTTGTTAGCAGTCGGAGGGAAGCAGCCGGAGGGGCTTAATTTTTTATTGACATTTTTATAACAATATGTTATACTGAAACAAAGACCGCGCGCAACGCTTTTGCGGCGGGAACAGAATGTAAATGATAATCAGAAAGGAAAAAATGATGAACAAAGTTAATGAAAAGTACGAGGCTTTATTTACGCCTTGGAAAATCGGGAACGTGGAGATCAAAAACCGTATCGTCATGTGTCCGATGGGCGGTACGTCCTTATTCGGTTGGTTTGAGCTATTTGGCTGTCATTTCGATAAGGAAGCCGCTAAGCTTTTTCTTGAAAGAGCGAATAACAACGTAGGCTTGATTATTCCCGGTATTGCCCCCTTGCGCGATACCTTCTGGGGCAAGTGGCTTTGGCAGAATGAGAAAATGTTTAAAGAGCTGAAGGTCTTTATGGACGAGATCCACAAGACCGGCGCCAAGCTCTTTATTCAGTTGACTGCCGGTATGGGTCGTTCCTGGGCCATCACCGAGCTGGTGGCACCCCTTCATAAGAATAAATTGACCCGTGCGATCGTGAAGCCCATCATCGATACCTCTCATGAGTTGGCTTCTCCTTCGCCTCAGCCCTCCCGTTGGGCTCATGATATCGAGTGCCCCGAGATGACGGTGGAGCAGATCCACGAGATCATCGAGGCCTTTGCCA
The DNA here is from genome assembly GCA_964564225.1 of uncultured Lachnospiraceae bacterium. Lineage (GTDB taxonomy): Bacteria > Bacillota > Clostridia > Oscillospirales > CAG-272 > RGIG1993. Next base: position 67 of record CAZMAF010000050.1, on the reverse strand, counting down.
AGACCGCCAAGCTCTGCAAGGACGCGGGGGTAGACGGCGTGGAGGTCCATGCGGTGCATGAAGGGTA
>CAZMAF010000049.1:0-12157 GCA_964564225.1 uncultured Lachnospiraceae bacterium | reverse complement strand
TTACCTAATCGACAAGTTTCGGAAGAGAAAAGTGAAGAGTGAATAGTGAAAAGTGAAAAAGTAAAAATCGACAAGCTTCTGTTGAAACTTGTCGATTTTTGGTGCGGGCGACAGGACTCGAACCTGCACGGTTGCCCACTGGTTCCTAAGACCAGCGTGTCTGCCATTCCACCACGCCCGCGTATGACCGCCGGAAAATCGGCGGTATGTATGATATTTTAACTATATCAGTCAACTGTTAGCCTTGGCATAATCTTCCCAAAGCATATCGACCGTCTTGCCGGTAAAATCAAGCCATACACTCGGCTTATACTTACCCTGCTTAAGAGCGTCGTTAAGCTTCCAGGGAAGCTTGGGATCTACGTTATCCTCAAGCCAGCAAAGGAACGCTGCCGTTACACGATACGCCTGCGTATAATGATGCTTCGGATTGTATTTGGGAAGCGCCCATTTTGCCTCCTCATTATATACGCCGAATCTTTCTCTGCCCCAGTCGGCAAGACCTTCGGTAAGCCAACCCGGACGGAAATTCTTGTAATTCTGCGCAACGTGAACCCACTCATGTGTCAGACTGTCGGCATCGAGCGGATACTTTTTATAATACTCGGTTGACATAATAACCTTTGCGCTTTCGGTATAGGTCGCCGCAACGCCATCATAATCGGGAGCGGGAACGATCGAAGTCTTACGCAGCTCGCCATAATTAAAGAAATCGCAAATTGCCTGATATTTTTTATTGAAAATATCAATAATCATTTCTTCAAGCTTCTTGTCAATCAGTCCTTCAGAATTATCAAACGTCAGATAGGTGTCAGAAAGCTTAGTCATAACATAAACCTCTCTCATCATAAGTTTATTTTGTATCACCGTGATTGCTCGCGGCGTAAATTTTCCAAAGCTCATCTACGGTATATCCCGTGATCTTCACAAAAAGCTTAGGCGTATAAGGCTCGCATCGCAGCCCTTCGATCAACTGATCCATAAAGGTAGCCTCGTAATGATCGCAAAGCCAGACGAAAAACCGAACTGTCACCGCTCCTGAATCAGCATAAGACTGCTCCTTGGAAAACGGGATAAATTCATATGATTCCCTCTCGCAAAGATAGCGACCGTATTCCGCAATACCGTCAATAACCCACACGCCGCCAAGCTCGGTAGCAGGTGCGCCGTACTCAGCATCAACACAATCGAGAAGCGCGCGTGTCAATTCGCACGAAAGAAGAGAAAAATCCGTTTCATCCTTCCTGAAATAACCGGGATTGATCGCAATTACCATGCCGCTATCGTGATCGCCCTCGCAAACAAACGCCGCGCGATCGGCTTGTGTCGTATCCAACCGGTAACGGATCTTCACCATAACACCGCTGTTAAAGATCTCGCATAAAAGCGGATACACGCGATTAAAATGCTCGCGCAAACGCATCACGGCGGAAACGGTAAACCAATCGTGTATATCGCTCTCAAGCGTCAAAAAACGCACCGAAAGATCTTCGCAGGTGGCATCGGAGGTCTCAGGCAAAAGCTCCTCGGGTAATACTGTAAAAGGTGCGGTTATCCTGAAAGTACCGCCCGCCAAAAGAAGAACGAATACCACAACACCGATCAACACCAAAGCACTTACGGTACACGCAAGAAATAAGACTCTTTTACGGTTGACAATCATCATCTTTCTACTGCCGCATCAAGCTTTTCAGGTAGCGGACCGAATCACCGATATCCTTTACGGGAGCGTCGCCGCATTCACGCTCCGCCATCAGAAAACCGCAATATCCGATCTCATCAAGTGTCGGTAAATAACGCGGGAAATCCACACTTCCCTTTCCGAGCGGATATTCATGAGATGCCTTTCCAAAATGAGCAGGCACATCGTCTGCTACCTGACAAATCATTTCGGGATCGGTAAAACCCGGACCGACAGCACATGGAGAAGATTTCCGTCTGATCGCCTCAACGGTAGGCAACCGAAAGAAATCGGACATTTCGCCAACGGGAAACCGATACATAGCTTGCTCCCCCTTCAAGTGAGTCTTCACCGTACAGAATCATTATACTGAAAAATTTTCAAAAGTCAATGGTAAATCGACATTTCACAGGATTATTTAAATCGACATTTCACAGGATTATTTATTCCGACAAAAGCTTTGGCAATAGCTTTTGCAGTGCGCCCTTGACTTCGCCGTACATATAGAGCGAGCCAAGCGCAACGATGGGAATACCTGACGAAAGTCCCGCACGAAGAATTGCCTCAACACCGTCTTCTACCGTAAGAAACGCCTCGGCATCCATACCGCGCAGGCGGTACTCCTCGGCAAGCGATACGGAAGACAGCGCACGGGGATTATCGGGCGTTACAGTAAACACCTTTTCAATATATGGCGCAAGCGTGTCGATCATGTCGCCGTAAGCCTTATCCGCCATCACGCCGTTTAACAAAAGTACGCGGGCATTGCCGAAATATGTCTTGAGCGACTCGGCAGCGGCATCAATACCCTGTTTGTTATGCGAACCGTCAAAGACAAACAAAGGTTTGTCGGAAAGCACTTCAAAACGCGCGCGCCACTTCGTCATGGAAAGCCCCTCACGTACCGCCTCATCGGAAATAAAAAGCCCTTCCTTCCTTAAAAGCTCAACGGCAGTCAGAACAGTCGCGGCGTTTCTCGTCTGATAAAGTCCGGCAAGCAAAATGGAAAGCTTACAAAATCCGCCGTAATCAAATACGCTTCCGCCAAGTCCGGTTTCCCTGACGGTAAGTGTCGTACGGTCGGTTGTAAAAAAGGGAGCATTTTTCTCTTGCGCCTCCCTTTCAATCACGTTTTTTGCAACGAGATCATCGCCGCCGTAAAGGATAGGGCGGCAGGACTTGACAATGCCCGCCTTCTCATACGCGATCTTTTCTATGCTGTCACCAAGCACGGCAGTATGATCGAGAGCAATTCCTGTTATAATCGACAAAACGGGGTTTTCTATCACGTTGGTCGAATCGAGTCTCCCACCCATACCGACCTCCAGCACGACGTAGTCACAGCGCATATCGCGAAAATATAAAAAGCCAAGCGCTGTAATCAGTTCAAACTCCGTCGGCTTATCCTCCATCGCCTCAGCAATCGGCGCAACAACGGAAAGATAACGACAAAGCTCGTCGTTTGTAATCGGCTTTCCGTCAAGCATAATGCGCTCGTTGAAAACCTCGATAAAAGGGGAGGTAAAGCTACCCACTGAATAGCCGGACGAACGCAAGATCGAATCGAGCATCGCCGAGGTCGAGCCCTTACCGTTTGTACCGCCGATATGAATACAGCGCAGTGATTTTTGCGGATCGCCAAGTTTAAAAAGAAGCTCGGTAATACGCGAAAGTCCGGGACGAGAGCCGCGCCAATTCACCGAATGAATATAGGAAATCGCTTCACCGTAGGTCATCATCAGACTTTCGCCATCCTTTCAGAATTTTTGTCAACGCCTTGGAACGACAAAGCAGCTGTATCAAAAGAAGCGCGATCAAAACGGACTCTATTGCCACGCAAGGTATCCGAAACAGCAACTCCAAAAGCGGCGTTTTGTAACGAAGATACAAACCGATGCTCCGAAAGACGAGTGAACCCGTGACCCTTGCCGCCACCGTCGCCAGCGTCAGACGAAGGGGGGTATGCTCTTTTGCAATCACGCCTGAAAGAAAGCCCTCGCTCATCATACCAAGCGTGACGAGCGGAATCATATTGCCAAGCCCGTAAAAAATCGCACACCCCACAATATCGCTGACCGCTCCCACGAGCATGCCCACCCACGGACCGAAAAGCGCACCTGCCAGAATAACGGGCAGCGCGCCGAAGCCGATGCGGATAGAATTGCCGATCTTGATCGAAAAATACTGTCCCAGTACCACACCCATCGCGGCAAAACACGCCGACAAAATCAACATACGCAGACGATGTTTCGATTTGTTTTGCATAAAAAAATACCTCCTTTACCCTCGTTTCATACGACGATAAAGAAAGCAGATACCCATTGCCTTTACGTCCTGTGAAGCGGGATGCAAGGTCCAGACCGCAAGCAATAACGCTTTTCGTTCAGGCGGCAACTCCCCGTCCCCCCGACACTTGACGAATGAACCTTTACTCTTCTTAATTCATGCTTGTATTATAGCACAAGCGCGCCATAAGTCAACGCTTTTTTCAAGATTTTTTATTTTTTTATATAACACTCCACTTATATAGCACTCCATTTCATATAGCACTCCATTTCATATAGCACTCCGTTCTGTGAACAAAAAGTCACGGTTATGCGAAGTTTTCGGAATTTTTTTACTTTTCCCTTGCAATACAGAGAACATTGTTGTATAATAAATACTGATAAAATAAATTTGAAGGAGTGATCGTATGTCCGCTATGGGATTCGGACCACCCGGTATGGGACGGGAAGAAATGATGGCAAAGCTGCGCGAACCGAAGCCTAAAAACATTAAGGAAGTACCGCGCTATATCAAAAATGTCACCAAAAGCTTTTTTGAAAGGCTCTTTTACACCGTAAAGCTCGTTTGGGAGGCGCGCCCCTCGCTCGTCTTTCTGATGATTTTTATGGCGATCTTCAACGGCGTATCGCCCGTCGTGGGCGCGTTTATCTCGGCAAATCTTCTGAATGTCATCGCCGCCTCTTTAATGAAAAACGCCACGGCAAACGAGGTGCTCATCGCTCTGCTCTGGCAGTTCGGCTTCACCTTTGCAAACAGCCTCATCAACACCGTCAATAACATTCTCACACGTATTTCCGGCGAGGTCGTTACCAATCACATTAAAGTCAAAATTATGAAAAAAGCAAAGGAAATCGACCTTGCCTCCTTCGACTCTCCCGACTTTTACGAGAGAATGGAAAATGCCAACCGCGAGGCAGGTATGCGACCTGTCAACATTTTGGACGCCACCTTCTCGATGGTCAGCCGTATCATCAGTATGGTATCCTTCATTATCGTCCTCGCAGGCATTCTGCCGAAATTGCACGTTGCAGCGCCCTATCTGATGATCGTCTTCGTTCTTCTGTCAATCCTCTCCGCCGTCGTCAACTTCGTTTTCCGCAGAAAGAATTTTCTCTATATGCGCCATCGCTCGAAGGATCGCCGTCAGATGTCCTACTATTCGGACGTTCTCGTCAACAAGGACCTCGTCAAAGAAGTGCGCCTCTTTGATCTTTCCGACCTCTTTATCGGTCGCTATAACGACGTATTCAAGCGCTATTTTGCAGGTATCCGCCGTCTCATCAGCGCAGAAGGTATCTGGCAGATCGCCATTACCCTGGCCACATCCACCTTAAACTGCTTTCTCTTTTATATGATTGCCACGGGCATTACCGAAATCGGGGATTATTCGCTCTACACAGGCTCTCTCAACTCGATTTCCTCCGCAGTCGCCGCGCTCATCACGACCACTGCCACGATCTATGAGGGTACACTGTTCATCGACAATATGATCCTCTTTATGAACGAGAAAAAAACCATCGTATCTACCCTGCCCGAGCCAATCCTCCCCAAGCATCACGTCGGTCACACCGTTGAATTCAAAAACGTAAGCTTCGCGTATCCCGGCACGGAGCGCAAGGTGTTAAATAACATCAACCTTCGTCTTGATCCCTCCGACACCGTCGTTTTAGTCGGTCTGAACGGCGCCGGCAAGACAACACTCCTGAAGCTGCTCACCCGTCTGTACGACCCCACCGAAGGCGTGATCGAACTCGACGGTCGCGACATCCGCGAATACGACCCCAAGGAACTTTATAAGATCTTTGGCATCATTTTCCAAGACTTCGGCAAATACGCTTTTAACGTCAAAGAAAACATTGCCTTCTCGAAGATTGATCAGCCGATCGATATGAAAAACATCGAGGAAGCCGCGCGTCAATCGGCATCGGATGAGTTCATCTCGCTTCTGCCCGACGGCTACGACACGCCGCTTATGCGCATTTTTGAAACCAACGGCATTGAGCTTTCAATCGGTCAATGGCAAAAGCTGTCGGTTGCCCGCGCCTTTTATTCGGACAGCGATATTCTTATTCTCGACGAGCCCACGGCATCGCTCGACCCGATGGCAGAGCAAGAGATCTTCAACCAGTTTGACCGCCTGAAAAAAGACAAGACCACCATCTTCGTATCGCACCGTCTGTCCTCAGCAACGACCGCCAATAAGATCGTCGTTCTGAAAAACGGCACAATCGTCGAAATGGGTGACCACCGCGAGCTGATGGCAAAGCAGGGCGAATATTACACCCTGTTCTCGACACAGGCAAAGCGTTACATATCCACCGACAAGGAAAAGGTGCTGGAAGAAAACTTTGATCCCGCAAATCATCCGCCCCGTCCACCCTTCCCGAAAGGACAAAAACCCGAGGAATTTTCCGGAACTCCGCCAAAATTTCCGACTCCGCCCAAAGCCCCCAAGCCTTAAGTAACAAGGAGAACCCATGAAGCACTTTTCCCCCATTGACATCCTTTTACCCCGTGACACCGTTGAGTATCCAAAATGGGCAGTGATCGCCTGCGACCAGCACACATCCGAGGGTGAATATTGGCAAGCAGTCGGAAACACCGTGCAAAACGCCCCCTCTACCCTTTCGATGATCTTACCCGAATACTATCTCGGCAGTAACGATAGCACCCGCATTGACAACATCAACCAAACGATGCATGAATATCTCGAAAGCGGCATTTTCAAAACCTTGCCAAACGCCTATATTTACGTCGAGCGCACGCTATCCTCAGGAAAAGTCCGCCGCGGTATCGTCGGCGGTGTTGATCTTGAAGCCTACGACTTCAGAAAAAACGCTCAAACGCCCGTGCGCGCGAGCGAAGCCACCGTAACCGAGCGCATTCCGCCGCGTGTCAGAATCCGCGAAAATGCGCCTATTGAAACGCCCCACATCATGCTCCTCGTTGACGACCTTGAAAAAACCGTCATTGAGCCGCTGACTGAGCGCCGAAACGAGTTTGCCATTCTTTATGATTTTGACTTAATGCTCGGCGGCGGTCACGTCAAAGGCTATCTTGTTGACGATTGCGGCAAAAAACAGATCGACCGGGCGCTTGAAGCCTTGAACGAAAAAACGCCCTTTCTTTTTGCGGTAGGAGACGGCAACCATTCGCTTGCCACCGCCAAAACCTGCTACGAAAACAACCCGAGCGAAGTCTCACGCTACGCACTCTGTGAAATCGTCAATATCCATGACGATGCGCTTGTCTTCGAGCCGATCTACCGCATTCTTTTTAACGCCAATCCCAAAGCCGTCATTGAAACGATCCGGAAAGCACTTCCCGTTACCGATAACAGCAAGACGCACGAGCTGACGGTATGCTACGGCAAAAAGCGCGAGATACTGACAGTGGGCGCCACAAGCGTCCTTGCCGTCACCGATCTTCAGAATACGCTCGATGCCTATCTGAAGGCGCATCCCGAAACCGTTATCGACTATATTCACGGCAAGGAAGAAACTCTCGCGCTTGCAAAAGACGAAAACACGGTCGCATTCTTCTTCGACGGCATGAAAAAGGAAGACCTCTTCCCCGCCGTTGCCGCCGACGGCGCACTCGTCCGTAAGACATTTTCGATGGGCGACGCCGCCGACAAACGCTACTATATCGAATGCCGTAAAATCCAATAAAAAAATGCTTTTTCTCCCGAACGGAGAAAAAGCATTTTTTATTATCGGATACGGGAAAGCAAAGCACATAGCACACGGCGCATAGGCGTCAGAAGCAGCAAAACACTAACGAAATTTCCAACGGCGTGAATGGCATTAAACGGAATATCGTTCAGAATGTATATCATCAAAAGCTCGGGATTTGACGCCATCCCATACACGAAATAATTGACCGGCAAGAAAAGAAAGCCGAACAAAAATCCGTATACCGCCGCAAAGACTGCCCAGAAAAAACGGTTTTCCCGTTTTTGAAAAAGCAACGCCAGAAAAACAAGCAACGGCCATACATAAAGATAAGAAATCCACCACATTGAAAACCCGTAAAACAGTCCTTCCAGCAAAACGTAAATACCGCAGGAAATAAAGGCGCGAGATCCGAAGCAAACCGTCGCCAATATAAGAAGAAGCGTCACGGGCTCAATATTCGGAAGTGCCGCCATTGCCACCTTTGCAGCAAAAATAAACGCACCGAGAATCGAAGTCATTAAAAGCTCAAACAAACGAAAACGGGCGTTTTTTCTTTGATCGGCTCTTACCGTATCAATACCCGACGGTATACGTGATCTCATATACATCTCCGTCAGCGATCTTCGTCTGTTCTGCGCCGGTCATCATCGCCTGACCGCCCTTGGTGAAGCGCCACCAGCCCTCGTCGACCGACCAATCGGCAGTTTCGCCGTCTACGGCAGTCACGAAAAAACTGACCGTCTGTTCCTCGCCCTCAACAAGCTGTTCCTGTTGTAGCGCGCCAAGCAAGGTAGACTGACAGGTTTCGATGGTAAAGGTCTTTTGGCTCTTGTCCTTGTGTACCACCTTGACGGTGATCGTGATTTTCTCGTCAAAAAGACCTGTTTCTGCCTCGCCGCAGGCCGTCATCGACAGAACGAGCATCACAAAAGCAATCAGTAATACGAGCGTTGTTTTTAAAAATTTCATCATAAATCATCCTTTCTTGTTTAACCTTGAAAGAAAAAAGGACCCTTTGCCCCATTTACCGCACAAAAAAACCGCCCGTGGCGGTAATAAGGCGCACACAACTACCTTGCGAAAAAATATAGCTCCCGTAAGGCGGTATGTGGCAGTATGACCGGTAATCCGCGTGTCACAATGCAAGGAAAAAGCAGCAAGTATTTCGACTTATCCCCGAAGGGAATCACGGCGACGGCCTCGTGGGAGAATTGCACTCCGCTTCCATCGTTTGCTTTTTTGCAAACGGACGCATTGGAAAATCCTGCGCCGCTGCTCTTCTTTTTTGATTTCGAGTTATTATAACAAAAAAAACGCAACGTGTCAAGAGAACATAAAACTTCCTTTACAAAAACCGCCAAAATCCCTTGCGCTTTTCACATATCTATGCTATACTGTAAATAACAACAAACATATAGGACAGCGGCGCTGTGAAGAAAATTTCTCACGTCCCCATAGCTCATAGCATCATACCGAGCAGGAAGACTTCAAAATTCAAAACGCCGTTGCTGATATCCAATCATGAAAAAACATATTCTGTTTCTCTTACTTTTACTCGCCGCGCTCGCGCTCGCTGCCTGCGGCACACTCAATATAACAAGCCCCACCGCCGAAACAACGACAGAGCCGAGTACCGCCGAAACTGCCGTCACGACTTACAAAAACGGTCTTATCGTATTACCCGACGAATACTACGAAAACGCAAGCGAGGTCTATAACGCCTCAAAGATCATCATTCCCGCCGCCTATAATCAGGGACTTGCATACGATATTCAACCTGTGATCGAACAGGGCAAGGTCTATTTTCTCCTGCCCTCTGCCGTTGAACTGAAGCAGGTTGCCTACCATCTTCTCGATGCCAAAGGCAACCTCATTAAAGGTCGCTATGCCGATTTCACCGACGACAATACAACCGACGGCAAACGAGTCAAAATCTTCGGTGATTCTTATGAAATCATCGCTATACGCTCCGACTCCCCCACGCTTTATCTTCAAATTGACGACGCCTACGGCACGATCGACGATGTTAAAGCCGACGAAAGCAAAGAAACCAGGGCATACGGCAATTTCGTTCTTGAATGCCGCGCCGATATTGCCGAACAGTACGGCTGGGAAACACGCTACGAATCCATAGAAAACGATCCCGACTCCCCCTGTACGGGCTATATCAAAGGGCGCGGTAATTGGACGTGGCTTAAGAGCGACAAACAGGGATATTCCATTAAATTGGAAAAGAAAACCGATCTGCTCGGTATGGGCAAAAGTAAAAAATGGGCACTCGTCGGCAACGTACCCGACAATACGATGCTCCGCAACACCCTTGCCTACTACCTCGGTCAAACGGTCGGACTTGACTATACACCCGAGGGCGAGGTAGTCGATTTCTTCGTCAACGGCGAATACTTCGGCGCATTTATGCTGACCGAAAAAATTGATATTGAAGAAGAGCGCGTCAACATCAAAGACCTCGAAGAAGAAATCGAAATGCTCGATCCCGCCGAAAACCACGGCGTACAGCGCACAACAAAAGTCAACGACAAGCTGACCGTTAAATACTACACAGGCGTTGAAAATCCCGAGGACATCTCAGGCGGCTACATCATTGAGCTTGAAATGAAGGACCGCTATCAGGACGAACCCTGCGGCTTTGCCATAAAGCAAGGCAGTACAACCAATTATTACGTTATCAAATCACCCGAATATGTAAGCGAAGAGCAAGCTGTCTATATCGCAACGCTCGTACAGAATATGGAAGATGCGTTATACAGTGAGACGGGAATCAATCCTGACACCGGCAAACCGTATACCGACTATATCGACATCGACTCGCTCGTAAGAAAATATTGGGTGGACGAGATCGCCAAAAATTACGACGGCGCTAAAACCAGTCATTACCTTTATAAACCCGCCGACAGCCAATCCGAAAAACTTTTCGTCGGTCCTGTCTGGGATTACGACATTGCCTTCGGTGTCCGCCAAGAAACAGTTTCACCGACAGGCTGGTATAACCGTACCGAAAAAAAATTCTACAAAGCCTGCTGGCAGCACGACGATTTCATAGCTCTTGCCAAAGAAGTATTCTTTAAAGAATTTGTCCCTGCGGTTACCGCCTTTGCCGACACAGTCGCAGACGAAGAAGCCGACAAAATTTATAACGCGGTCATGATGAACGAAGTCGTCTGGAAGCAAATGCTGAACAAGGATTATTATACCTATGTCGAAGAATTAAAAGCCTATATCCTCACCCGTATCAACTGGATTGCAAACGAGCTGAACAAATAGAAAGGAACACGTTATGTTAAAACAAGGCATGAAGCTGACACTCCAAACCACCGTAACCGAAGATAAGACCGCGCGCGCCATGGGAAGCGGCACACTCGCCGTTTTCGCCACTCCCGCAATGATCGCTTTAATGGAAGAAACCGCATACAAAGCCGTACAAAACGCACTTGACGAAGGATGCGGCTCTGTCGGCACCTATATCGGCGTTAAGCATATCGCCGCAACTCCGCTCGGAATGACGGTTACCTGCGAGGCTGAGCTTATCGAAATTGACAACCGCCGCCTCGTCTTCACGGTCAAGGCTTACGACGAGACGGGACTTATCGGCGAAGGCGGACACGAGCGCTTTATCATACAAAACGAAAAATTTATGGCAAAAACAAATGCCAAGGCAAACCGTGAATAACACGCTCCTTCTGGGACTTTCCACCCACCGCCGCATCCACCCCGATGCCCTGCCCGCCATCGAACAAGCGGTCTATGCACTCTTGATTGAGGCAAAAGAACAAGCGGCAAAAATGGGCAAAACGCTGGTTATGCTGAACAGCCTTGCCGAAGGGGGCGACACGATGCTCGCAAGAGCCGCCATAAGCCTTCAAATTCCCTATATCGCCATTTTACCCCGCCCGACAGAAAGCTATGCTGAAGACTTTGAGGGTGATGCCAGGCGCGAATTTTTTACCCTCTGCAACAATGCTCTTGAAATCGCCGTAACACCCGATATTGAAAAAACGGGTGCGAACGACTACGACTATTTCTACCGTCAGGCAGGCATTTATGTCGCCGCCAAAAGCGATATTTTCGTGGCTCTCTGGGACGGTGTAAAAGGCAGACCCGACGGTTGCGGCGCGGCAGAAGCCTACGGCTTTGCCACAAAAGGCGATTACGCCGACCCGACAGGCAACTACCCGCTGAAGACGCGCACCGTCTGTCACGTTCTCACCCCGCGCCCCACGCAAGATCCCACAAACGCGGGTAAAATTGTAACAAGCAAAATTACGGTATAAAAATCCCGAAGGAAAAGGGTGATGTTCTTAGCGGAGAAATTTAAAAATACCGCTAAGTGCGAGCATCGCATTTGACCGGTCAAATGCACTTGGGCTAAGCCCAAACCCTTATAACGACAGAAAGAGATAACAAATCGGTTCGTAGCCGAAATGTTATCTCTTTTTTGTCAGTGATGTTTTTGCTATCGCAAAAGTGATGTTATTCGCTTCGCTCATAATGATGT
>CAZMAF010000048.1:0-12339 GCA_964564225.1 uncultured Lachnospiraceae bacterium | reverse complement strand
CTTGATGCCGGGGCCCATAGTGGAAGCCACAACACAGCTCTTGATATACTGACCCTTGGCGGCAGCAGGCTTAGCCTTGATAATTGCGCCAAGAAGAGTATCGAAGTTTTCCTGGAGCTTTTCAGCACCGAAGGAAGCCTTACCGATGGGGCAGTGGATGATGTTCGTCTTATCGAGACGGTATTCGATCTTACCTGCCTTAGCCTCGGAAACTGCCTTGCCGATTTCCATTGTAACAGTACCTGCCTTGGGGTTAGGCATAAGACCCTTAGGACCAAGCACCTTACCAAGACGACCGAGAAGACCCATCATATTGGGCGTGGTAACGATTACATCGAATTCGAACCAGTTTTCCTTCTGGATCTTTTCGATGTATTCTTCTGCGCCTACGTAATCTGCACCGGCAGCCTTAGCTTCGTCTGCCTTATCGCCCTTAGCGATTGCGAGAACGCGAACGGTCTTACCGGTACCGTTGGGGAGAACGATTGCGCCACGAACCTGCTGATCAGCGTGACGGGAGTCAACGCCGAGGCGGATATGCGCTTCAACCGTTTCATCGAATTTAGCCTTTGCTGTCTGAACGACAAGCGCAATAGCTTCATTTGCATCGTAAAGCTTACTCTTGTCAACAAGCTTCGTGCTGTCCTGATATTTCTTACCTTTGATAGCCATCGTCAAATCCCTCCTTATTCCTCTACAGTGATACCCATCGAACGTGCAGTGCCTGCGATCATGCTCATAGCAGCCTCAAGAGAAGCGGCGTTGAGGTCGGGCATCTTGGTTTCAGCGATCTGCTTAACCTGTTCTTTGGTGAGCTTTGCAACCTTCGTCTTATTAGGCTTAGGAGATGCGGATTCAATGCCGCAAGCCTTCTTGATAAGAACGGGAGCGGGGGGAGTTTTGGTGATGAAGGTGAAGGAACGGTCAGCGTAAACCGTGATAACAACGGGAATGATGTAACCTGCCTGAGCCTTGGTTCTCTCGTTGAATTCCTTGATAAAGTTGGGGATAGAAACGCTGTACGTGCCGAGGGCAGGACCTACGGGCGGTCCGGGGAGCGCCTTACCTGCAGGCAACTGAAGTTTGATATAACCTGTAATTTTCTTTGCCATGTTAATACACCTCCGAATGTGGTTGTTGAAGCGGAAGATTCAAAAATTTTCTTCCTCCCACACGGCGCGATTTGGCTTACGCGCCGAAACTTGAATAAAATTAGTCTTTGATACGCTCAACGCTGCTCGTTTCGAGCTCGACGGGCGTTTCGCGTCCGAACATAGACGCCATAACCTTGACCTTTTTCTTATCGTCGGAAATTTCCTCAACGCGACCGATAAAGCCGGCGAGAGCACCCGCAATGATCTTAACACTGTCACCGACCTCAAAAGAGAGAACGGTTGTCACGGGCTTTTCAACACCAATCGCCGCGACTTCGTCATCAGTCAGGGGAATGGGGCGCGAGCCCGGTCCAACGAAGCCTGTTACACCGGTAATATTTCTTACCACGTGCCACGTTTCGTCGGTCATAATCATTTTTACGAGTACATACGAGGGGAACACCTTGGATTCCACTTCTTTTGCCGTGTCACCTTCCTGGACCATTTCGGTCATAACAGGGATCTGAATATCGAAGATCTTATCCTGCAAGGAACGATTTTCCACGATCTTTTCAAGGTTGGTCTTTACCTTGTTCTCATAGCCCGAGTATGTGTGCGCCACATACCATCTGGCTCCGTCCATATACTCTGCCATCGCAGTCACCTATCAGGCAAAGAGCCCGAGAAGCTCTTGGAAGCCAACGTCAACAAGACCGATAATGCCGCCGAATACCAACAGGGCAACGATAACCCATACGGTATTGACAAGCGTAGTCTTCTTAGGATACCAGGTAACCTTTTTGGCTTCGGTTTTTACGCTTTTGAAAAAGCCGGGTTTCTTTTCGCCCTTCTTTTTCGTCTTCTTTTCTTCTGCCATAATAGCCTCCTTACTTGGTTTCCTTGTGAACAGTGTGCTTCTTGCAGAAACGGCAATACTTATTCATTTCAAGTCTATCAGGGTCGTTTTTCTTGTTTTTCTTCGTATCGTAGTTTCTCTGCTTGCATTCGCTGCATGCCAACGTGATTTTAACTCTCATTGTTCGGCACCTCCTAATTTATTTGAAGCATCGTGCATGACGGACACCATGCTTCCGAATACCTCCCTCAAGCGAAGCTTTTTCCCTGAAGACTCTATCGGATTTCCCAAAAAAGACCGCACGAAAAAAAGACCTCTCCGCAGAGGTACATCCATCATACCACAAAAGCAAGAGCTTGTCAACCCTTTTTTGAAGTTTTTTTGATGTTTTTAGAACCTTATTTTCCACCTTGAAAATCCTTTGTCAGTATAGCATATCCTTCCCTGTTTTTCAATACGATTTACCGAAAACAATTAACTTTTTTAACGATCGGTTTATAATATCCTTATCGCGTATTAGTCATATTACGGTCACAACGCACCAAAGATCAACGAAAAAGAGTTCGTTATATACCAACGCCTACGTGATCCTCGCGAGGATCGCGACTCAAGCCAAAAAGACGTCGCCGACCATCTCCGCGTCAGTCAATCTACCCGCCCGCGCTTCGAAAACAGCTTTCTCGATATTTCCTCAACCGTTCCCGATCGTGCCCGCAAAACGCTGCGCCGTCACGGCAGACCGTCTCTCAGAACTCACCGACACCCCAAAACAACCCAAACACCCCGTTCAAACGAACGGGGTGTTTATCAGATTGGCTTATTCAGCCGCAGCCTTTGCTTCGGCGATAATTTTCTGCGCGATATTACCGGGAACTTCATCGTAACGGATAACCGTGTACGTGAACGAGCCCTTACCCTGTGTCATAGCGCGAAGCGAAATGGTGTAGTCTGCCATCTCAGCCTTCGGAACTTCAGCCTCGATCACCGTATAACCGGGACGGGTTTCGGAGGGATTCATACCGAGAACCGATCCACGGCGCTTACCGTTGAGATCGCCCATAATCGCACCGGAGGACGATTCGGGAATGGTCACAAGAAGCGTGCCGACAGGCTCAAGCAGAACAGGATTTGCCTTAGGAAGACCGTCCTTATAAGCAATGCTTGCCGCCATCTTAAAGGAAAACTCGTTGGAGTCAACGTCGTGATACGAGCCGTCGTAAAGGTCAGCCGCAAGATTGACAACGGGATAGCCCGCAAGCACACCCTTCATCATAGCTTCCTGAAGACCCTTTTCTACGGCGGGGAAATAGTTTTTCGGAACAGCGCCGCCAACTACCGAAGTGGTAAAGGTCAAACCTTCAGCCTCACCGGGCGCAAAGGTGATCTTAACGTGACCGTACTGACCGTGACCGCCCGACTGCTTCTTATGCTTGCCCTCCACCTGAACGCTTCTGCGGATAGTTTCGCGGTAAGCAATCTTGGGCGTTACATATTTCGCCGTAACGCCGCTCTTTGCCTTCAGACGCGAAAGGACAACGTCAAGCTGCATATCGCCAAGACCCGAGAGAAGCATCTGACGGGTTTCGGGATTGCTTTCAAACTTCAGCGTCTTATCTTCTTCGCAAAGTTTTGCGATGCCCTGCGCAAGCTTATCCTCCTCGCCCTTTACGGTTGGCACGACTGCCATCGTGTAATAAGGCTCAATATAGTGAATTCTCGTGAAGCGGAAATCGACCTCAACCGCCGACAGCGTATCGTTGGCTTCGGTATCAACGAGTTTCGTAACAGCACCGATATCGCCGCAGCAAAGCGCGTCAACCTCGGTCTGCTTTCTGCCGCGAACGATATAAAGCTTCGAGAACTTTTCGCTCGTGCCGGTACGCATATTCTTCAATACCGAGCCTGCGACAAGCTCACCCGACATAACCTTGAAATAGGTGGTTTTTCCGAACTGATCGATCACCGTCTTGAACGCAAAGATCGAAGGCGTGCCTTCTCTTTCAATTGGCATAGTGGTGTATTCGCCGTTGCGGAGGATCTTTTCAACCTTCTTCTTATCGGGATAGGGGAAAGAATCGACCATCGAGTCCATCAACGCAACAACACCCCAGAGGTGCGTTGCCGAACCGCAGTAAACGGGCGTGATCTTACCCGAAATAATACCGTTTTGAAGCGCTTCAACAGCCTCTTCCTTGGTAATCTCTTCGCCATCAAAATATTTCATCATCAAATCGTCCGAAACCATGGCAATCGCTTCAAAGAACTGATCGCGATATTCTTCAACAGAAGAAGGATCAGCATCCGTCTCGGTGCGCTTGCCGCTCTTATCATAAGTATACTTTTTAAGCTCGATCAGATTGATAAGAGCGCCTTTTTCGGCAGGGATCAGCATCGGGCAGATCGACGTGCCGAACTTTTCCTTCAGCTGTCCGATAACCTTAGCGTAATTGGCTTCGGGATCGTCATACTTGTTAATAAAGATCGCCTTTGGGACACCTGCGCGAACCGCTCTTTCCCAAGCGATCTCAGTGCCGACCTCAACGCCCGCTTTCGCATCAACGGTAAAAAGCGCAGAGCCGCAAACGCGGAGCGCCGCCTGTACCTCCCCCTCAAAATCGAGGAAGCCGGGGGTGTCGATAAGATTTATTTTAACGCCCTTCCAATCCAGATGGGCAAGGGTGAGATTGATCGAAAACTGTCTTTTGATTTCTTCAGGATCGCAGTCGCAAACCGTATTGCCGTCCTGAGGCTTGCCAAGACGGTCGGTTGCCTTTGCCATATAGAGCATTGCTTCCGCAAGAGAGGTTTTGCCGCTACCGCCGTGTCCGAGCAGGGCTACGTTTCTGACTTGTTTTGTAGTATAAGTCGCCATGATTGAATTACTCCTTTAGTCGTGCAATTTCCATAAATGAGCTGATTGACTCACATATACCTCATTATACTACACCCATCGCCGTATTGCAACCCAATTTGATAACTTCGTCATTTTGACGATACCGAAATTTTTACTATATTTTTGTGCATTTTCTACAAAATTTAACCGATAAACCATACTTTTCGCTTATTCTTATTAAGAAAACGCTGCCAAAACCGATGTTTTGGCAGCGTTTTTTACGGTAAAACAGACAAAGTACGCTCGACAATGTGAAAAATTCACAAAAATTCAGCTTTCCTTTGCCATATCGCCCTGAAAATATCCCCGTTCAGCCATTTCCCGATCAATGGCATTCAAGGTAGCGCGCTTATTGCGCGACCAGAGAGGGGCGATCAGGCTCTCGCGAGACGCATCTCCCGTCAGCCTTGCTACGACGATCTCGGGAGCAAGCGCCCGAAGCTGATCCACCACCGTCCCGACATATTCCTCACGCGTGGGAATATATACCCCGCCCGCACGGTACGCCTTCGCCATAACCGTACCTTCCAGAATATATAAAAGGTGGATTTTCACGCCGAACGGATTCAGGCGCGACACCGCGCGAGCGCTTTCAAGCATCATTTCCGGCGTTTCGCCCGGCAGATAATCCATAAGATGTACAACACGCCGAATCCCTGTAAGCTTCTCATAACCGCGAAGAAAGGTATCGTAGTCGTGTCCGCGATTGATCCGCGCTGCCGTTTCGTCATGTACCGTTTGCAGTCCCAATTCCACCGTCAGATAGGTGCGCTCGTTCAACTCGTGAAGATACTCGACCGCCTCATCCGAAAGGCAATCGGCGCGGGTAGCAATAGCAAGCCCAACGGAATCGGGCAAGGTGAGCGCTTGTTCGTAAAACGCCTTTAACCTCGAAAGAGGCGCGTAGGTGTTGCTGTGCGCCTGAAAATAGGGGATGAATTTTGCCGTCGGCTTTTTGTCAAGATACACGCGGCGCGACATTTCATACTGCTCTCTGAGCGGCAGAAGCGAGGAGGGCGCAAAATCGCCGCTTCCCCTGCCCGAGCAATAGGTACAACCGCCAAATGCCACCCGCCCGTCGATATTCGGACAGGTAAAGCCGCCGTCAAGCGGAACTTTATAAACCTTCCCCCCGAAAACCTTTTTCATTTCATAATCAAGCGTGTGGTAGCGCTTATTCGTATCGCTGTAAGGAAATTTCATAGCCGGCCTCCCTCTTTCGCTCTGCCGTTATTATAGCAAAATGGCGAAGCTTTGTCAACCGTCGCGTAAAAACCCCGTCGCGTAAAAACCCCGTCGCGTAAAACATACCAATAATTTCCCTTGTAATCCTGACGGTATCCGAACATTACAAATTGACCAAGCTTGCATTGCTATCATAATCGACAAAATCATCGGGATAACCTGCCGTTGCAATATATGTCCGATATTCTTTTATATCGTAGATATAATAAATTGAGGATTCAATGCCGTGCAAAGATTCCTCAGATTCACCTGGATTTATATCAACGCTAACAGTTGTCGTTATCAATACATTTTTCGTAACAGCTTGTGAAGAACAAGCCGTTACACTCACGTACAGCAAAGCAAGCCAAATTATCATAAATAATAATCTGAAAAAATTCTTTTTCATAAAACCTCCTTCTCATTAATCGTGATCCGATTCATAAATATTTTCAGCTATTCGTATACAGACCGAGAAATCCTGAAAAACCCGCACCGTTTCAGAAAATTTCTTAGAAGATTTTCATTTTTTCATTTCTACCCACATAGACGGATTTTTGCCCATGTTCGTTACAAAACACAAAAAATCTTTCAAAAACTCAAAAACCGCATAGCGAGAGCGCGCTTGCGCTCTCGCTATGCGGTCGTATTTCAACGTCAAAAGCACAGAAGCCTTTGAACGTTTTCAATATAACATAAAATATACAGTTTGTTAAGTGATTTCCCGCCGGACAACATTGGAACTCACTTTCCTCTCGTAAGAACAATAAAACCGTTTTTATTATTGCCCGAAATGGTATACACAGTGTCCTTTGGCAGCTTGATCTCGGTCAGCGAGGTATTTCCTGCAAGCACGGTATAAACCTGCCACAAAATGCCGGTATCATCAACAAAGGAAAGCGGCGCGTCAAAGCCATAGCCTGAAACAAGCTCAACGTAAGCGGCAAGATCGAGATGCTTTTTATACATATATTCGGCGTGAGGCGTGCCGACGTAACGAAAATGTCCACTCTCGCCCGTCATGACAAAGCCGTATTTATAACAGTTAGCGGCAAACCAATCATAATAGGCGCTGCGCTTTGATACGTGATCGATCGAAAACGTACCCTCCTCGGTATAGACGTTCAGCTCAACGAGAAGCCCCGTTGCCCTCTCGTCAGAAAGTGAAGTAATATCGGGCGATCCGTTGACGAGATGATAACCGAAACGCACCTGCACGTCACGGTTGCCGCTTTTCGCTACATAATCGGTCATCATCTGTACAAAGCCCTGATACGCCTCGGTTTTTAAAAATATAAGACGTGAACGCAGTAAGTAAAGACTTGATTTGTTACCGTAAAGCGATACGAAGCCAAGCTCCGAAAGCTCACTTTGCGACAACTTGTCAAGCTCAGTCGGCGTGTACATTGACGATGCACGGTAGGAATAGGGATTTTCCTGATTGACGACCACAAGAGAGCCCGTATACATCTCAGCCGTTGCCACCGATACGACGGTCTGCGGCACTTCAGTCACGGGAGGCTCTGCCGTCGTTGCAGGCTCGGTCGTTACAGCATCTTCGCCCGACGACGTTGGCGGATCGCCCGTAACGTCAGCAGACGTGCTGCTGCTCACCGTACCGTTGACGGCAAGCACATCGGTCGTTTCTTCGACCGTGGTAGTAGGGGTGGAATCACGATACAAAAGCGAGAAGGCAGATAAGCCAACCAGCACGATCAGAACGACGATAAGCGCCGCGCCGATCAGAATTTTTTTCGTTTTGTTCATTCTCGTTGTCCTTTCCGTTCTTGAATTGGTAAGGCAATGATAGCACAGTTATGACAGGTATATGTGACCTCCATATTAACTTTTTATAAATAAACTACCCACTTTTTTACAAAAAAAGAAAGACTTTACCCGATTTTGTCAGATAAAGTCTATTCTTCGTCAGGAGCATTCAGACAGAAAGCGTCATCGTCAACCAGAATAATATGGTCAAGAAAGCCGTCAACCTGTGAGCAAACGGTGATCATGTAGCGATCAATCGCGCGGTATTCCTTATAAAAGCAAAGTTCTTCCGAGCCCTTCGGATAAGGAATGCCCGATCCCACCATCTTGCCGTAGCTTTCATAGCGTGTCCAGAGGCGCATCTGCTCGCTCGGCAAAAGAACGCCCGGTGAGAAAAAACGGCGCATCACCTTCAGGGAAATCGGCACGATCTTTTCAATATCCACGCCGACAGCGGTATCGGATAAGGCGCAAACGACGTAATCCCCGCTATGCGAAAGATTGAAACAAAAAGGTACGCCGTCGAGATAAGGCTTACCGCTCGGCGTTCGCTTTTCAGGATAACGAGAGGTATCAATGCCGTATTCCATTTTAGCGGCATAGCGAAGAAGCTCGCGCCCTGCGCCCGATAAAAAGCGCCGCGACGGACGAAACAAAACCGACTGCGGCAGATTGAGCCGCTTGGCATATACGACTGTCACTTGGATTCCTCCCCTCTTTTTATTCACATTATACACGTTTTTTCCCAAAAAGCAAGTAATTTCAAAATAAAAATCCCCGATTTTCAGCAAAGCTGTAAAATCGGGGATAATAATTACCTATCCTGCGGCGTGTCCTCACTCTGACACGAACAAGGACGTTGACTCTGACATGCTTTTGCGTAAGGACAGCCAATGCATTTTGCGCCGCGCTTTTTGGCTCTCCATAAATACCAGACGATACCGCCGACAATCGCCGCTAAAACAAGGATAATAATAACGTTTGTCATAAACTTAATTAATTTATTTTCTGATATCACTCAAAGCATATTCAGCTTTGAGTTTTTTGTTTGTATGAAGGATCAATCCAACGACTACACCAGCCATAGCAAGGACCGCTGCAAATCCTGCAATTGCCGCACCTACATTCAAGGAAGCAGGCGAAACAATAAGCGTACCAACCGTGTAGATCAGGTATGCAACGGTATAACCGATGGCAAGCTGGAAGCCGATACCGCCCCAAAGCCACTTCGCGCTCTTCATTTCAGCATTCATAGCTCCGATTGCCGCAAAGCAAGGCGGTGTATAGAGATTGAACATCAGATATGCAAGAGCCGCGATCTTAGTGATTGCCATAATACCTGCAACCTCCGCACCCGAGCCTTCGAGCATAGCAAGCTCATCCATATCAATCAGATTTTCAAGACCTACGAAACAAACCGCAAGCGTACCGACAACGTTTTCCTTTGCAATAAAGCCGGTAACTGCCGCCGCCGCAAGCTGCCACGAAAGAACACCGACAATAGGCACGAGCAGATACGCAAAAGGCGTTGCAATAGATGCGAGAATAGACTGATCTGCCGACTCGGCAACCGAAAAGCTCCATGTGAAGGTCTGCATAAGCTGAACTGCCATATTGCAGAGAAGAATAATGGTTGCCGCCTTTACGATATACGCCCAACCGCGGCTGCACATAGACTTAAACGCGCCCCATACGGAAGGCTTCTTGTATTCGGGAAGCTCGATGATAAAAAAGGATTTTCTTGACTTGTAGCCCGTGATAAGATTGATAAGAAATGCGCCGATGAAGATAAGCGCAATACCGGCAAAATACATCAATGCGCTCACCCACCAGGCATTATCAAAGAACGCGCCCGCAAAGAGTGCAATAACGGGAATCTTTGCTCCGCAAGGCATAAAGGGTGCAAGCATAGCAGTCGCTCTGCGCTCACGTTCATTCTTGATCGTGCGGCTCGCCATAATACCGGGAACTGCACAACCGATGGTAATAACGAAAGGAATTACCGATTTGCCGGAAAGACCAACCTTCTTGAAGATAGGGTCAAGAACGACTGCCGCACGGGACATATAACCGCAATCCTCAAGAAGCGCGATAAGAAAATACAACACCATAACGAGAGGAAGGAAGCCAACAACAGCAATCACACCGCCGAGTACGCCGTCAACTAAAATTGCCGACAGAAGCGGATGCGCGTTCTCAAGAAGTCCGCCAACCCAGCCTTGGAACATTTCAAGAAGCGGAACAAGTCCGGGGATAAAAGTATCTCCGATTTCAACGCCATCGGCGATCCATGCACCGAGAGTCGATTGGGATATAAAAAATACGAGGAACATCACGGCGGCAAAAATCGGTATACCGAGCCACTTGTTCGTCAGAACCGCATCAATTTTATCACCAACGTTCTTGTCTTTGGTGAGAATTTTACGGGTTTCTACCGATTTTACTATATCGTTAACAAAAGCAAACCGCTGACGGTCTGCCGCTTCTACCGTTTCCTTGTTGGTAAGATCAATGTCGCCCTGTATGTAAGGCGCTTTCTGCTCTGCGCCCGCGCGGGCAATCACCGCTTCAATCAGAACTTTCAAACCCTTGGACGAAGTGGAAACCGTCGTAATGACGGGGCAACCGAGCTTTAAAGACAAAGCGTCTACGTCAATCTTCGTACCCTTCTTCTCATTTATATCGCTCTTGTTCAACGCAACCACAACCGGAACGCCAAGCTCCAAAAGCTGAGTAGTAAAGAAAAGGCTGCGGCTGAGATTGTCTGCATCCACAATATTGATGATAACGTCAGGATTTTCTTTCCTCACGTAGGAGCTTGTAATACTTTCCTCGCTTGTGAACGGCGACATCGAGTACGCGCCGGGAAGGTCAACAGCAATCAGCTGTTCATTTCCCGCATATACCTTTTTGATCGGATACTCCTTTTTGTCTACGGTTACACCTGCCCAGTTGCCGACCTTTTCATTGCGGCCGGTCAGAGCATTGAACATCGTAGTCTTACCGGAGTTCGGATTACCTGCCAAAGCAATTCTCATTGGATATTTTCCTCCAGATATATAAAAATTATTGATAACCGAAATCGGTTGTTTCTGAAATGGACTACTCTTCGCCACTGGTTAGCATTTGCTAACCAATGGCGAAAAAGAATCAACGGCATTTGCCGTCGGTTATTTCAATCGCTCCTCCGAGGTGGCTGAGGTGCTGAAACGGCTTACTTTTTGAGCAAAACCGCCTCGGCAAGCTGATTGTCAATACTGTATCGCGAATCCTTGATCGAAACCACGCACCCACTGCGACGGCGGGTTACAACGGTAACCTTCTCACCGCTGTAACAGCCAAGCGAGAACAAGAACGCCTCAAGCTCCTCATCGCCGGTAGTAACAGCTTCAATCGTATAGTCAACACCAATTTCTGCATCTTTTAACGTCATGCCGTACCCCTTTCCTGCGCCGAGAGCCGAAATTCAGTTAGCGTACGCTAACCGTGATTATTATACCGCAAAATAACCGCTTTGTCAACCACTTTTTCCAAAATTTTGAAAGTTTTTTTATTTTCGTTATCAGCAACAAAGTCATTCAGTCTATTTTCTTCCCGAGTTGGTAATTTTATACAATTTCCAAGGAAATACTTAAAAGAACGCGAATACCTACGCCATAATACAAAAAGCAACCGCACAGAAAAAAAGCTCCCATGCGATTGCGCTGCGGCGAAAAACCCGGATGCCGACGTCTGAACGTAATAAAAAATTAACTACAATAAACAAGATGGCACCATGACCCCAAACGTTGCTTACACAAATGCAAAAACCACCGACAGAACAAGCAAAGCCGTGGCAAACACCGTCATACCCACATTAATAAAATACCAGCTATCCTTTTTCTTACGGAAAAGCGCAATAAGCACGTAGACAAATCCGAACAGAATAAACGGAACCGTCATCGCCTGTATAAACCAGAAAAAGACCGTCATGATCTCGTAATCTGTGGGATAGCCCCAACCCGTTTCAATCTGTTCGATCAGCATGGGAAGAAAGAAAAGAAAATTCACGCTAAGCGCCGCTGCATTGCTTATCACGGCAAGCGTATCAAAAATCCGGCGTTTGTTCATAACGACACCTTGACAAAAATGATCTTATACCGTAAGTGTAGCATATACTTGTAAAAATGTCAAGGACATCCGGAATACTCGTTGACAACAGTTTTTTGCGTATAACTTCGATTCCCCATAAATTGAACGATTTGGGTATAAAGTGAACGATTTTCTTTTTACCGTTAAAAACAAACAAGGCATGCAAGGACGAAAACCATCCAAACAAGCCTACATTTTTGCTATAAAACTTATAAAAAAGGAAAAATACCCGCATTTTTGCAATAAAAAAAGCCATAGTGCCGATATTTTTCATATCAATATTATGGTTTCTTTATGTGAAGGTCTGACAAAATTGCGTAATTTTCCAATCCTACACTGCCATCATCCAGTATCAATATTTTTTTCATTTGTTC
>CAZMAF010000047.1:0-12839 GCA_964564225.1 uncultured Lachnospiraceae bacterium | reverse complement strand
GAAGATACTCAACTGCATCCACGAGCGCATAAACGTACAGAGGTGCCGAACCCAAATAACCGCCGGTATTGTATTTGTAGGCATCAACACCAAAGGCAACGGCAAAGCCTACGACCAACAAAGCAGCCACGATATATAGGAATTTATAGATGTTTTCTTTTTTCATAGCAAACTCCTTTTTCAAAGTTCCTTTCCGCAGTGGGGGCAGAACTTGGACTTGCCAAGCAGAGTGTCATTGACTTTGCCACAATGCGGACAACGTATTCCATTCAGCTTGTAGCATACAACTGAACCGAGAAAAATTACAAGAGAAACGCCTGTAATTATAACTTCAACGTTGGTATCGTAATTTCCGTCAAGCAGCTTTACTCTTACAACGCCCAAAGTTATAAAGAGAACGATTGCAGAAATAATTGCTAACCATAAACATACTTTTTTCATCGCAAGATCTCCTTGTGTTTCTCGTCTTAACCTTAATACAAATTGCAGAGTTCGTCTAAAACGCTTTCGTCAATAATTTCTATGTCTTGCTCCAATGGAATACAGTATTCTACTGTACTCCAAACCGTATTTTCGTATGGCGAAGTGGTGGTTTCCTCGTACAACCAAGCTACAATTTTATTGTCCTTGATTATATAAGTTGCTTTCACAGCCCTTGTTGACCAATATTCGTTATTACTCAAGATTCCTGAAATGGACAAATAAAGATACCCGTCCTTTTCTCCGGAATGGTATGACAAATCGCTACCGTCTTTAACTACTTTCAAGTTTGACGGCAGACAATCCTGCCAACCGTAGTTTCCGCCTTGAGAATGTGTGCCTGCGCTAAAAACACCGTCTGTTTCGTTCAAACAATAAGCGGACATTAAATCATTTGCATCTATTCCTTTTAGTTGCGTATATTGATATGTTTCCCGAGAATGTTCAGCACTCGGATCATAGCTATGAAATTTATCCGTTTGCAAAATGGTATCTTCTTTAGTTTGACGCTCTATAAGGTTGCTCGAATAATTCAATATATTTCCGTTAGAATCGAAATGTTTCATCAAGTATCCGTACTCGAAGTCATCCGTATTGTGATATGCACCAATCATTTCGGTAAAATCGCTCAAATTATAATCACCCATCCATTCGTTCAATACGTCGGTTTCAAAATAATCGTAACGAATTTCTACGTTGGGTATTGTCACGTATTCGTGCAAAATTTTATTCGCTTTTACCGTGATGTTAAAATTGAATGTCAGCTTGCAATCAATGTCCGTCGTACCGTTACCGTCGTTTCCTTTTATTGAGTAAAGAATAGCACAAGCCTTTGTTATCAGTTTTGTTCCAACGACATCCAAAGGAGCGCTTTGTGTATCATTAAACCCGGAATGGTAAAGCTCCGCAGAAAGCGGTGTGCCGTCCTTTTCGTAAAGTCCTTTCAAACCTATTTCCACAGGAACATCATCAAAGCAAGAGAGATATTCTATGTTATAATCTATTGTTTTTTGGTTTTCGCCTTTTTCTCGCGATATATCTATCTTGTATTCATTTCCATAATTGTCAATAACAACAGCATAGAGTTCTTCGGGGGCATAGGTATATTCAAATCTTTCGTCACTGCATCCTACAAAGCTGCTACATATACTCAAAGTCAAGGCAACGGATAATAATATCGACCATATCTTTTTCATTCTGTTGACCTCCTTTCAAAATAGCAAAATACGCCCATAACTTATCCAAAGCTATGGGCGTATCTCGTGGTGACTATATTCTCATATAGATTGATTTCCCACAACCTCATCGGGAAACTATAATTAATGAAATAATTATATCATAATATTATGAATATTTCAACTTAATATTATGAATATTTCAACTATATTTGCGGCTTTCCACGATGTTTATGAAAATTTAGGCATCGGATATTTCACCGATGCCTGACTCGTTATTCGGTTGTGTCCGATTGCACCTCCATTGTGAGCCTCGCTCCGAGGCGGAAGGCGTATTCGAAGATGGCTTTCTCGGCGCGCATATTATATTTTTTTATCATCAGTGGCAGGGTTATCAATAAGCTCTCCGTGTTCGGTAAAGCGCGAACCATGGCAGGGGCAATCCCAACTGTGTTCGATATGGTTGTATTTGAGTGCGCACCCGAGATGAGGACACCGAGGGGAAGTAGGAGTGAGAAGTCCTATCGTAGATTCGAAGGCATTGATGGCAAGCTGGGGGCGGAAAATGGCACGTGAGGGAGAAAATACGTCGGTGTAGGGGTTCTGATTGCCTTGTATAAGGTCGCAGAGAATGTCAGCGGCAATCATAGCGTTTGTCATGCCCCATTTATTGAATCCGGTTGCCACAAAGACATCAGGCGTAGAATTGGCATACTGTCCGATATAAGGAATGCTGTCGAGTGTTATGCAATCTTGTGTTGCCCATTTACTGACGATTTCTGCGTTTTTATAATGTTTTTTGGTGAAGGATTCAAGCTCTTGCCAGCAACCGCCACGTTTTCCTGTGCGGTGTCCGCCTCCGCCGAGCAGAAGTAAGTCGCCATAGCTACGAAAGGAAAGTCCTGTGCTTGATTCGTCTACGTACATTCCTTTAATGGTATGCGCGTTTTTAAGGGCAAGCACATATGAACGGTGTTGGTATAATTTCAAGGGATATAGACCGTGTTTGTTTAGAATTGGGAAATGGGTTGCGATGATTATTTTTTGGTAGGTTATTTCACCGTATTTTGTAATTGCTTTATTGTGCAATAACTCTATGACTTTGGTGTGTTCATAGACCTTCAGGTCCTTTGCGATTGCATAAAGAAATTTCAAAGGATGAAATTCTGCTTGGTTTTTTATGCAAACTGCTCCTGCAACATTGATAGGAAGCTCGTGAGTTTCTGAAAACTCTGCCTTTACACCAAGACGATTAAGGGCGTCAATCTCTTTTTCAATCTTCTTACGGTTATCAAGTGAATAAATGTATGAATTCTTTGTTTCATAGTCACAATCAATTTCGGCGCAAAGTGCAGTATACCTGTCAATTGCTTTTCTTTGAGCTTCTACGAAAAGCTGTGCTTGATGTTCACCAAACCGATGAATCATTTTATTGTATATTAATCCGTGACCGAGCGTGATCTTGGCTGTGGTATTTTGGGTAATACCGTTACAAATTTCTGAGGCTTCTACCAGCATATAATCTATGCCGGCGTTTTGAAGTTGATAAGCGCATAAGATTCCGGCAATGCCACCGCCGATGATTAAAACATCGGTTTTTTTATTTTCATTCAGAGCGGAATAGTTTACATATTTTGTAGTATTTTTCCAAATAGAATTCATAGTATTGCCTCTTATCTGTGTGGTATTGTTTATCATTGTTTTTAATACGAATAGTATTAGCGTTTTTGAAGCGATCATTCAAGGTGTTTTTTATTTTGACCTTGAAAAATCAAATACGTCGTGATATGATTGATGTAATACAACCAACAATATTTATGCTTACTGTGGCGCACATTTTTGGGAGGAAAGCATAAAAAAATCCAACACAGACTTTTGTCTATGTTGGATTTTCTGTGTTTAGGCGTTCTCAATCGGGATTTTATCCTGGATTTAACTTAATATTCGCATGAGAACCCGTCTTAAGCTTTTTTTATTTTATGATACAACGTTTGTGGGACTGCCGTTCAGGAAATTTTTAATATTGCTGTGAACAATTGCGAGTAAACGCTTGCGCGTTTCATAAGGCGCCCAAGCAACATGAGGTGTGATGGTAATACCGCCTACGTTCAGCAGTGGGCAGTCTGGCAACATCGGTTCGATACTTAAAACGTCTATGCCGGCGCCTGAAAGATGCTTGGATTTTACAGCATTTGCTAAAGCGTTTTCGTCAATAACTGCGCCGCGTGAGGTATTGATAAAATAGCAACCCTTCTTCATTTTTGAAAAAGCTTCTGAGTTGAATATGCCTTCGGTTTCGGCGGTTAATGGACAGTGAACTGTCAGATAATCAGACTCATGGAGAAGGGTTTCAAAATCAACGTAGTTGATGTCGTATGTCTTGCGGTCGCTATCACGTTCTGTGCGGGTGTAAACAATTACGCGCATATTGAGAGCGGAGGCAATTTTCGCAACAGCTTTGCCGATGCATCCAAAGCCGAATATGCCGAGCGTTTTGCCGCTAAGTTCGGACATATCATATACGAAGGGGGAAAAGGTAGGACTTGCAATCCAGCTACCTTTTTGTACAAAGTTGTCGTATTTTGCAACGTTTGAGGTGTGATTGAGCATAAAAGCCAAGACTTGCTGTGCGACTGAATTGGTTGAATAGCTTCCTGCATTGCAGACAGTGATGTTATGTTCGATGGCAGCTGCAATATCAATATTGTTATATCCTGTAGCAAAAAGTCCGATATAGCGAAGATTAGGACAGCGTTCGATTACCTTACGGGTAATGCGGGATTTATTGGTGAGTACAGCATCGGCATCGCCGATGCGGGTGATTAATTCTTCTTGCTGAGTCAGAGGATAAATGACAACTTCACCGAATTCGCTGAAAGAATCAAAGCTTATGTCGCCTTTTGTTACGGTTTGTGCATCGGTTATAACGATTTTCATGAATACAATTCCTTAAATTTCAAGATCAAGGCGGCAGAGGTCGTCAAAACTTTCACGTTTTACGGCAAGTTTTTCATAGTCTTTACCGACAAGGACAATAGCCGGACGGGGAAGTCGGTTATAGTTAGATGCCATAGAGTAATTATATGCACCTGTCGTTAAAACAGCGATGATGTTACCGCGTTCAGGTTTGGCAAGGAGAACGTTTTCTTGAATCAGGTCACCGCTTTCACAACATCTACCTGCTACCGTGCAAAGATAATTTTCATTTTCGGTTGCTTTAGTGGCATTGATAATTGTGTAGGGCGATTGATAAAGCGCATAGCGTGGATTATCAGCCATACCGCCATCTATCGAAACGAAATTGCGAAATCCCGGGATTTCTTTGACGGATCCTACTGTATAGAGTGTAGTAGTAGTATTGGCAACGATACTGCGTCCGGGTTCCATTAAGACGGTCGGAAGTGGAATATTAAGATTCAGGCACTTAGCTTTAACCGCATCAGCAAGCTTGCGAATGTTGTTGGCGATATCAATTTCGGGATCGTTTTCAACATAGCGTACGGCGAATCCACCGCCGAGATTGAGCATTTTGGTTTTATATGAAAAGCGGTTTTCGACTTCTTTTATAAAATCAAGCATGATTTCTGCCGCTTCACAGAATGGCTCATATTCAAAAATTTGTGAGCCGATATGACAATGGAATCCGCAAAGCTCAATGCAGTCGAGGGAAAGTGCCAGCTGTACGATTTCGTATGCCTGATTTGTGGCAATCGCTTTTCCGAATTTGGAATCGGTACTGCCGGTTTGAATGGCTTTGTGTGTATGGGGGTCAATACCGGGTGCGATACGAAGAAGTATTTTCTGTGTGACGTTATTGGTTGCGGCGATTTCCGAAAGGCGGAGCAGCTCATCTTCGTTATCCACTACGAAATAGCCGATTCCGGACGTAATTGCAAATTGAATATCTGCATCGGTTTTGTTATTGCCGTGGAAAAATGCTTTTTCAAGAGGAAAGTTTGCTTTCTTAGCTGTGTACAACTCGCCGGAGGACACGATATCTGTTCCCATTCCGAATCGCTCCATTAAGGTATAAATGCCTGTAAAAGAAAGTGATTTGGATGCAAAAAGCGGCATTGCATTTTCGCCGAAGCATTCTTTCAGCGTATCGACATAAATGCGGCAATTTTCTTGTAATTGATCTACGTTTAAAACGAAAAGTGCCGTGCCGTATTTTTCGGCAAGTGTAACGGTATCATGACCTGCGATGGTCAGATGTCCCGATTCGTTAGTGGAAAGATAGGAGTAAAGCATGTGAGTGATCCTTTGTTTTGTTATTCCCGATTGCTCAGAGCGAAATCATATCCGAAATCGTATAGTAGCCGATCGGTTTTTTCCGAATAAAATCAGCGGCAGCAATGGCGCCTTCAGCAAATAATGAACGGCTATGCGCTTCGTGCTTGAGGGTTATGGTTTGTGTACCCGTGGCAATGATTACCTCGTGCTCGCCAACGACGTTGGCAAGACGGAGGGCGGAAATGCCGATCTCGTTTTTATTGCGTTTTCCAATACCGGTTCTGCCTGTATTGATATAGGCATCAGGGCGTATTTCGCAGATGGCGTTTGCCAACATAAGCGCTGTTCCGCTTGGCGCATCCAATTTGTTGGTGTGATGCTTTTCAACAATTTCAATATCAGCATCAGGAAAAAGGGAAGCCGTTTTTTGTACAAGCGCGGTGAGCGTTGCAATGCCGAGAGACATATTTGCGGAATGAAACAGCGGAATTTTTGTGGCTGCATTATCCATAAGTTCTTTTTCTTCTTTTGTGTGTCCCGTGGTAGCGATTACAACGGGGAGTGAATGTTCAATTGCATAGGGGATAATGGACGAAATTGCCGAATGATGAGAAAAGTCGATTAAAACGTCGGCGTTTCCGTTGAAATCATTAAGCCGAGCATAAGCGTTATCAGTAGGTCTTGCGTTGATGTCTATCATAGCGGCAAGTGAGGCGTTGCGGTATCCTTCGCAAACGAGCTTGGTGATTTCTATGCCCATTTTACCAAGTGCTCCGTTTACAATAACCTTCATTTTAACTGTCCTTTCTTATTGTTTAAACGTTAATGCCTTGCTCTCGCATAGCAGATAAAAGTTTTTCTTTTGCTGTTTCTTCCATCGTGATAAGGGGCGCGCGGAGATTGTTCTCGCAAAATCCCATAGCAGACATGGCGGCTTTTACGGGGATAGGGTTTACGTCAGAGAAGAGGGCGTTGATCAGGTTAAGATACTGATATTGCATGGCTGCGCTTTTTTGAATGTCTCCGCGAAGGAAACTCATACAAAGTTCGTTTGTTTCCGTGGGGAGCAGATTAGACAGTACAGAAATAACGCCGCATGCACCAAGCGACATCAACGGAACGATCTGGTCGTCGTTGCCGGAATATAAATCCAGCTTACCGTTTACGAGCGACATGGTTTCGACGATTTTTGCAATGTTGCCATTGGCTTCTTTGATGGCAACGATGTTAGGATGATCGGCGAGTGCTGCAAAGGTAGCGGGCTCTATATTGACACCGGTACGGGAGGGTACGTTGTAAAGGATAACAGGAATAGACACGGAATCAGCAATATCGGTATAATAGCGGATAAGTCCTCTTTGTGAAGTTTTATTATAGTATGGAGTTACAACAAGAAGAGCATCTGCACCTGCCTTTTCAGCCAGTACGGCAAGTTTGATTGCGTGAGGGGTGTCATTACTGCCTGTGCCGGCAATCAAGGGCACTCGTTTATTAATGCGCTTAGCGGCGTAAGCAATTGCTCCGATGTGTTCTTCGTCATTCAGAGTGGATGCCTCTCCGGTTGTTCCACAGATAACGAGAGCGGCGATACCTTTCTCGATTTGCCAATCGATCAAACGGCCAAATGCTTCGTAATCAATGCCGTCTTTTGTTAAAGGTGTTACCAATGCGGTTGCAGCGCCTTCAAAAATTCTTTTTTTCATTGTAAGTATTCCTTTCCAAAATAAAAAATAGCTGAAAAATTCAGCTATCGCAAAACATCGTGTTATACGCTGTAATTATTGATGTTTTAACAATAGCTCTCCGCTTGTCAGCGACAGTCACACGGATATTATCCGTATGACCAGAAATATTACCGCGACTGACGTCTTTTCTGCTCGGTAACACTCTTCGGCAACAGCCCCTTTTATTTCGCAGTCTGCAGATAGACGTTATTACGAAATGACTCTTGACTTGTTGCGCCTCTATTATTTTATTACATATTATCACAGAATAACAGTGTTGTCAACTGCGTTTTGCTTAATTTTGAAAAGATTTTTTGTGATATTTTTTAATTAAATCTACCGAATTGAGCCGTATCACCAAGCATAGCTTCAATTTCAATTAATCGGTTGTATTTGGCAACGCGCTCGCCGCGGCAGGGAGCTCCGGTTTTGATTTGTCCGGCATTAACAGCGACTGCAAGATCGGCAATAAAGGAATCAGCTGTATCACCACTTCTGTGACTGATAACGGTGTTATAGCCGTTTTGTTGAGCTAATGCAATAGCATTGAGCGTTTCGGAAAGTGTCCCGATCTGATTTGGTTTTATTAAGACCGCATTTGTTGATTTTTGATTAATACCTTTTTTGATGCGCGCGGGATGGGTTACATAAAGATCATCACCGACAATCTGAAGTTTTGGATTGTTTCGGTGGAATTCGGCAAAGGCGGAAAAATCGTCTTCCGCAAAGGGGTCTTCCAATGAAACAATCGGAAAATCTGAGCAGAGTTTTTCGTAATAGCAGAACAGCTCTGCTTTTGTCATTGTGGTTTGTTGTTTCGGTAAGCGATAGATTCCATTCTTAAACCATTCCGATGCAGCGATATCGAGAGCCAAGACAATATCTTTTCCTGCTTTATAACCAGCAAGCTCAATTGCGTCACATAGTAGCTGCAATGCTTGCTCATGATTTTTTAAATTTGGGGCGAATCCACCTTCATCGCCAACGGATACCGACAAATTTTGATTTTTTAAGATTCTTTTCAACGCGGTATAGGTTTCACAGCCCATGCGTACGGCATCGGAAAATGAGTGTGCGCCTGCCGGAATGATCATAAATTCCTGTATGTCCAGATTGTTATCTGCATGTGCACCACCGTTTAATACGTTCATCATTGGAATGGGAAGCAATCGCGCGTTGATGCCCCCGAGATATTGAAATAAGGGAAGCTTGACGTTGTTAGCACATGCTCTTGCATAGGCGAGTGATATAGCGAGAATCGCATTTGCGCCAAGCTTGGATTTATTTGGGGTTCCGTCTATGTTGCACAGAAGGGTATCTATCTGAAAAACGTTTTTGGACTGATCGTTGTTGAGAAATGGCAGTATTTCTCGGTACATTTCGTTAATTGTGTTTTTTACGCTTTTACCGTTAAATGCGTGCAATGCATCTCGTTTCTCGTGTGCTTCATAACGCCCCGTGGATGCTCCCGAAGGTACGGAAGCTTGACCGATTGATCCGTTTTCTAAGGTTATAGTTACTGAAATGGTCGGAATTCCTCGCGAGTCAATGATTTGTAGTGCTTCTAATTTTTTTATTGTGTTATTTTTCATTTATTACTTCACTCTCTCATAATTCATTATTTCAATATTTCAGGATACCGTGTTAATATAGTATAACGTAACCCTATGATTTTATTTACCTGCATATTTATTTTTTTGAAATCGGTTCGATTAATAATAGATAATTTCAGATTATTTAAAAAATAAGGACAAAAGCTATTTACAAGTAAACTTTTTTGTGGTATACTGTTAAGGGTTTACTCTGAATGTTTATTTATACGATTGGAAAAATGGAGAATAAATATGGACGTTGAGATTAGTTTTAAGTTGCTATTAAAAGCGTTGTTAAAGCATTTATGGCTTCTCATAATTGTTACGTTGATTGTTGCATTGCTTGCGGCGCTTTATACAACTTTTTTGGTTACACCTACGTATAAAGCAACGGCTACTGCCCGAATTCTTATCAATGATTTGAATTCGACTGCAGGCAGTAATCTTCAAACCACGATTAATCTTTTGAGCGCATACACGAAATCTGTTCTTTCGGATACCACCCTGCAAACCGCATCGTCGATGATAAACAGCGAGCGGTATACGCCTGAATATCTCAGAAGAATTATTTCTGTGAATTACGATGAGGGAAGTATAATTCTGTATATTACAGCCGTGGATACAGATCCCCAGAACGCTGCTGTAATTGCCAATGTTATTTGTGATGCAACGGCATATTGTAATTCCGATTTGGCGGAACTAACTGTGATAAATCGCGCAACAGCCCCTTCGTCACCGACTTCTCCGTCACTGGTCATCAACGTTTTTCTTGCTTCGTTTGTAGCGTTTATCGCAGTTTACGGTTGTGTGCTTGTTTGGGATATCTATAATAACAAAATTGCATCTGAAGACGATCTTGTACAAGCACTGGATCTTCCGGTTATCGGTGCAATTCCGTTGCTTGATTCCCTCATAAGCGATAAGACGGTTGTAACGGAGGATAATTAAGTATGGGAATTAAGAAGTTAAAGAAATCTTTGGGAAAAGGTAGAAGTAATATAGATGGGTTCAGAAAGTATTTTTTGGTAGATGCATCTTTTCCCTTTGCTTTGCGTGAAGCATATAAATCTGCCAGAACGAATCTTCTTTCTATTCTTTCCGTATACGAAGATACTCCTAAGCAGTTTTGCTTCACATCTCCCGAAATGGCAGACGGTAAGACGGTGAATTGCTCTAATATGGCGCGTTCTTTTGCGGAAATGGGTGCAAAGGTTCTGATTATTGATGCCGATATGAGAAAACCGAAGCTTCATCGCGTTTTTAAAACACCGATTACGCCCGGTCTTTCTGATTATCTGGGTAATTTTTGCGATCTGGATTCAGCGATTCATTCTTACAGTGATGTTGAAGGACTATATGTGATGGCTTCCGGTAAGCTTCCCCCAAATCCTACGGAGTTGATTTTGTCTTCGAAATTTAATCATCTTTTAAAGCTTCTGGAGGAAAAGTTTGATTATGTTTTTATTGATGCTCCTCCTGTATGTGTGGTTACTGATGCAGCGATTATTGCTCAGAAAACGTTGGGCGCGGTGTTGGTGTGCCGCAGTGAATATACACGTACTGATATTGCCAAGAGAGCCAAAAATGAAATAGAACAAGGCGGCGGCAGGGTTTTGTGCTCAATGTTAAATTCTGTGGATTACAGTAAATCGCATAATTCCTCCAAAAAATATAAATATCGGTATTACGGTAACGGTTATTCGGATGTATTGTTTGAAGACTTGGAAACATCAGATGAAGCTGAATCGTAACAAAATTATTTTTTCGTAATTGAATAGGGAGCGCAGTTAATGGTAGATTTTCATTCTCATATTTTGCCGGGAGTAGATCACGGTGCAGCTTCGCTTGATGTTTCTGTTCAGATGTTGAAACAAGCACAAAAAGCGGGTGTTGCCAAAATCGTGGCAACACCCCATTTTTACGTTCATGAAAGTAATGTGGATGACTTTTTAAAAAGAAGATTTGTGGCGGTTGAAGAGCTGAACAACTATATTGCATTGGATAGTAGCTTGAATATTGAAATAATTCCAGCTGCCGAGGTTGCGCTTGAAAAGGGTCTTTTTTCCGTGGATTTACGAAAGCTGACTATTGGTAATACGAATTACATTTTGATTGAAATGCCGCAAATGGGTAAATGGTATTCGTGGATGTTTGATATGTTATATGAGATCGAATCCAAATTTTCGCTTTCCGTTATTTTGGCGCACGTTGATCGCTATTCCCAAGAAAATATGGAAAAGCTTTTAGAACTTGACTTTGTTACACAAATAAATGCAGAGTCGCTGATTTCCGGGTCTTTTTTTGCCAAGAGAAGAATGCGATCATTATGTAAAAACGGGTTGGTGCATCTGATTGGTAGTGATGCTCATGATACAGAGGAACGCAGCTATCGCGAGTTGATTGCAGCTTCGCGTAAGCTTTCATTGCAAATGCTTGATTATTTTGAACAGAATGCAAATGATGTGCTAAAATAAAAAACGACCCAAGGGTCGTTTTTTATTTTATTTTTTGGCAACTGAAATACGAAAGGCGTTTTCTTCTACCGATACTGTAAGAGAGTCATATAAAAATATTTCGCCATCGGCACAGATGTAGCCAACATTATGTAATTCAGCGGATTTTATGCGCTTGTATTGCAGTATTTTTTGATATTTCTTTGGAATAGTACCGTCGGGATTGAGATGTTTGCCTTTACGGTAACCCAAAAAGAAGGTCAAGAATTTTAGTCGGGAAATCTTGGATACGGTGATCATTTCAAGATATCCGTCATCAAGCGAAGCAAGAGGAGCACAGTTAAAGCCGCCGCCATAATATCCGCCGTTGGCAAATAAGCAGAGTAGCAGTTTGTTCTGTATAGTAGAGGTGGAGCCATTTATATCTGTATAGGTTATATCGAAATCTTTTCCCATCTTTTTTAGAAGGGTTATAAATATGCCAATCAAGTATGCAAGACTTCCTCGAAGAAATGGAACTTTTTTTACCTTTTGAGTGGCTACAACGACGTCGCAGTCGAAACCGATATTGATTTCGTTTGCGGCAAATCTGTCGCCGAATTTGATTAAATCAATTGTAAGATTTTGTGATGTAGCTATGTCGGGAAAATTTCGTACGAAATCGTTTCCTGTACCCAAGGGATGAATAACAAGTGAGACATCGTTAGGCTTGTCCAATGACATAATGGCGTTTACCGCTTCAAATACGGTGCCATCTCCGCCGTAAATATGTATCTCTGCCGCAGAATCTCTGGCGCAAAGTTCTTGGATAATATTGATTGCATGGCCTGCGTATTCGGTTTGAAAGATTGGCGCATTGGATATTTCAATTGCTTTTGGCGCTTTTTTTCCGTTAATGATGATGTAGCGATTCATATTATAAATCTTATAAATCGCAATTGTTCACGGTTCTCGGGAAGGGTGTTACGTCGCGGATATTGGAAACGCCGGTGAGATACATAACACAGCGTTCAAATCCAAGTCCAAAGCCTGCGTGACGCGCTGAGCCGTATTTGCGGAGATCAAGGTAGAAATCGTAGCTTGATTTATCAAGACCCAGTTCTTCAATACGTGCTGCTAATTTGGCATAATCATCTTCTCGCTGAGAACCGCCGATAATCTCGCCGATACCGGGAACAAGGC
>CAZMAF010000046.1:0-13005 GCA_964564225.1 uncultured Lachnospiraceae bacterium | reverse complement strand
TATACGTCATATCGAATGGCGAAAAACCTATTGCAATCAGATCTTATCAGCGGAGTTTTGATTTGGTCTTGAAGAAGCTCAATATAACGCACAGAGGATTTCACTCTTTGCGACATACCTTTGCTACCCGTGCTTTGGAGTGTGGAATGGACGTTAAAACACTCTCCGAAATTCTCGGTCACAAGAACCCGACCGTAACACTCAACCGATATGTTCATTCTCTTATGGAGCATAAGAAGGAAATGATGAACAAACTCGGTAAGCTCCTTTAATTTTTTTGTGTATTTCTGCACCTATTACCATAATAGTTGGTTTTAGATATTCTATTATATCACAAATCTTAGAGGAAGTCAATGCGAAGGGGCTATAAACACCCGATTTTAACATAAAAAATCGTGCTTTTTAATGCCGATAGATGAACTAAAACATAAAAAGTGTACGCCTATTATGGTAATAGGTGTACACTTTTTGAGTGCGAAAATCCACCTATGAAAGCGAGGATTTGAGCCAAATGTTAGGAGAAATATATAGGGTTTCCTTCATTGGACACCGCAGGGTTGACGATTTCTACTTTGTAGAAAACCAACTTGATAATATTGTCGGTGATCTGATACGAACAAAAGAATACGTTGAGTTTTACGTCGGAAAGAACGGCGACTTTGACACAATGGTGGCTTCGACTATAAAGCGTTGCCAAAAGAGGTTCGGTAAAGAGAACAATAGCTTGATTTTAGTGCTTCCGTACACCGTAGCCGATATGGAGCTCCTTGAAGCTTTTTACGATGAAATATGGATACCCGACGAGCTTCACGGCGTACATTTTAAGAATGCTATAACCAAGCGAAACGAGTGGTTCGTAAACAATTCGGATCTACTGATAGCGTATGTTTTACGTGACAAAGGTGGTGCAGCAACGTGCTTGAAAATGGCAGAAAGGCAAAAAATCCTTACTGCCAACATAGCCGACAATAAGGACATCTATTAGTATAATAGGTGGATTTATACAGAATAATTATATCATAAATATCCTAAAAAGTCAACCTAATATATATAAATATTTAAGGTCACGAATCCCTCTGCATTTATGAATAATTCATTTTGCTTCTTATAGGTGTTATTTTGGGGTTTTAATGAGCACCTATTATACTAATAGGTGTGTAAAAAAAGCAAAAACAATTCATCTATGACACATAAATCTTATGAGCCATTTATAAAAAGTATTTGTATTGGAGCAATCGTTTGTTTGGCGGATTGCTGACAATCATCTTTTGGTATAAGGAGGGATTAGAAATGAAAGAGCCGTTATGTGTAGCAAAACAAGTTGATTTCAAGCTGCACAGAAAAAACAGCAGGGTAATAAAGAGTATTGATAGGTACTATAAAGTAGAAACCCCTGATGACAATGGCATAGAAAAAAGGAAATACTCATTAGACGAAGTTTTGGAAATGTACATTGCGAACTCGCAACATACTGAATTAAAAACAGATGAATATGTAGATTTTGAGAGAAAAGAACATTTGCGAAACATCCTAATAGAAAAACGACACGAGAAAAGAAGTTACCCAATTGCCAAGCTTATTCAAGCTGTTGTGTATTGCGTTGCCATTATTCTTGCAACAATTGCTTTTGCAAAATTTGTTTTGTTTGAGTACATAAAAGCAATTAGCAGTGATTACTACATACCTATCTACATCGCTTTATCATTGATAAGTGTTGTCTTTCTATATGCGTTCAAAATCTCACCGTATTTACACGCGGTAAAGTGCGGAGAAAAACAATGGTTGAATGTTTTATATTTTTATGATAGTGAGCGTCAATATCTAAAGAATAAAGGCTCGGGACGAGCAAAACGATTTAGCGAATCAGATGAACGATATATGTATTTACACGCTAAGTTGAACGATAGAGAAATGGATGTAATTGTAGAGGATAAAATATATAAGCACATTTGTGACTTAAAGAGAATCCCAGTATACACGTATAAAAACAGAGTTTATATAGACGAAAACGCCG
The DNA here is from genome assembly GCA_964564225.1 of uncultured Lachnospiraceae bacterium. Lineage (GTDB taxonomy): Bacteria > Bacillota > Clostridia > Oscillospirales > CAG-272 > RGIG1993. Next base: position 10,991 of record CAZMAF010000046.1, on the reverse strand, counting down.
TTGATATTTCAAGAATTGTTTGGAGGACGAAATGATGACAAAAAGAGTAATATCGTTTGCATTAGTTCTTTGCTTGATGTTGACATTTATTCCGTTAAATGTTTTTGCACAGGAAAGTGACACAGAACAGCAAACTTCTGCGTTGGACGAAAGAAACGAAGCACAAACACAAAGCGAGGGGGAACAAAAGGAAGCTGTCCTTGTTCCGTCAGAGGGGTTTGAAAGTGGTGATGGAACAGAAACCGCACCTTATGTGATCCGAGATGCATCACAGCTGATGTACCTTGCTACTACAGCTTTGGAAGGGAATACATATGAGGGAAAAGTAATCTCATTTGCCGCCGATATTGATATGAGCGACTATAGTTGGGCACCCATCCCTACATTCAAAGGTAAAATACTTGGTAATAATTTTACAATTTCCAATTTGTTTATTGAAAACAATACGTCTATATCCGCAGATTCCAGTAATTATTACCATATTGGATTTATTGGTTGCAATTCTGGCACGATTAGTTATTTAAACTTTTCTAATGTTAATGTTACAGTGGCTTATGGTGCTGCACGAGTAGGTGCAATCGCAGGTGACAACAATGGTACAATTGCACATTGTAAAGTCAGCGGTTCTGTAACAGATAATACCACTCTCACGGGTGATATTATGGTAGGTGGTATTGCAGGTTTTTCGGGAAGTGGTTCTTCTATAACGGCTTGTACTATGAATGGTACTATTCTTGGAAAAAGCAGTTCAGCTATCTCTAAAGTAGGTGGTATTGCTGGTGAAAGTGGTGGAAATATTGTTGCGTGTTCTACCAGCGGAAGTGTAGAAGCCAATGTTACTACTTCGTCGTACAGTTATGCCGGAGGTGTAGCAGGTTATGTATATGCAGGACAAATAAGTAATTCGTTCTCAACGGGAGTGATCACCTCTAACTGCTCTGGAACAAGTGCAATGGCGGGTGGTATTGTTGGTGAACTTAGTGCGGCAACGATTTCGAAATGTTATTTTGCGGGAAGTTCAGTTACAGCTACGTCGTCTGGAAGTGATAAATATGCATATAGTGGAGGTATCGTTGGATACGGCAAAACTTCTGGACAAATTAGCTCTTGTTTTGCTTTGGGAAGTATGAGTGCTTCCACAAAAACAGACTCTACGACCACAGGATATGCCAGTGCTATAATAGCTTTAAACGAAAGTAGTGCAGTGACGATTTCGAATTGCTATCATTCCTCGGCTATGACGTTCTATTGGACAAAGTCATACCAATATTCATATAAAGATGGTTGCGATACGAAATATGCGTGGGCAAACGAATCATATACGACTGCTTCAAATAGTCTTAGTACAGCTTCGGCAGACACACAGTTTAAAGCGGTATCATTTGTCAAAGATACACTTGGCTGGGGAGCGTTTTCTGAAATTTCTAACGCCGAATCTGACTACAATAATGTTTGGGTTCTAAACGGAAGTTTTCCTGTGCATTATACAAGCGTTGTCTATGATGTTGTTGTCGTAGAAATACTTAAAGACGTGGTAATGAAGGTAACGCATAGCACCTATCCAAACGGATATGCCTTTAATTACGACGCTGAAAGTTTTTTGGGTTATACTGCTGATTTATCATATGTTGGTGGTGAAGTAACAGAAGATAAAGTTTATACGATAACATATGTTCCCAATCAACATTATGTCTTTATTACCTGCGTTTCAAGCAAAGATGGTAAGGAGATATTTGATAATCAATTTGTTTACGAGTATGGTGAGGAATATAACAATCAAAAGGATGCAGACTTAGTTCCGACAATTCCGGGATACACGGTTCAAACCAATTCTGCAATTGTATCGGGTGTTATGGGGAATGAAAGTGTTGAACTAACGCTTGTATATGATCCTAATCTTTACACGCTGACAATAAATTACAAGTATGAAAACGGAGAAACCGCTGCCCCTACAGTTAGTTTAAATGAGTATTATGACTATTCCTATTCTATTTCTTCTCCTGCCATAGATGGTTACACGCCTAAAGATGCTGAAGATAATATCCTAACTGTCGTTGAAGGCACACTCAAAGAAGATACGGTGTATGATATCATTTACGAGGCAGTTGAGTGTACAATTAACGTAAGGTACTTATATGAGGATGGTTCAGAAGCAGCACCATCTAAAACTATTGGTAAGAAGTTTGGAGATGCCTATGATGTTGCCGCGTTGGATATAACTGGATACACTCCTAATATTTCGGGATATAGCGGAACTGTTACCCAAACAGAGCTTAATCTTAATTTTGTATACTCAATCAATTACTATACCTTGATCATAAACTACGTTGATGCGAATGACATAGAAAAAGCACCCTCATATACAGCGGTTCTTCCTTATGGAGCGGAATATACTGTGAACTCCCCTGTTCTTGAAGGATATTATATTAGTCAATCTGTAGTAGAAGGTACGATTGATGCGGAAATGGTAAAAAATGCTGTTGAAGGTGTAATTACAGAAACAGTAAGATACAATTTAAATCCTCATATGTTAGTTATCAATTACTATGTGGGTGATACAGTTATAGCAAAATATGAAGAACAGTATGATTATACTGCGAATTATTCGGTTAATTCACTACAACAAGTACCAAGCGTATATGCTGAATACTATAATTTGATTGATCCTTCTCAGGAAATCATCGCAGGAATAATGCCGGATGAAGATCAAACGATTGATGTTTATTTTGAGCGTACAGCTATTGGATCTGGTTATTGTGGCGAAGGTGTAAAATGGAAACTTTACAAAGATGGTGAACTTGTAATATATGCAGGTAATGATGGTGTAATGTATGATTATAATGCCGACAATATTCCTTGGCGCGATAATCTTGAAAAAATCACAACCATCTCCGTCGAAGGCAACTTGGCTTATGTTGGAGCATATGCTTTCTCGGGGTGCGTAAATATTACAGATGTGTCCTTCTTGAATAATGTAAAGCGTATAGGCAAGTTTGCCTTTTCGGGTTGCGACTCGATTCTTGAAATAAGTGTACCTCAAAGTGTAGAGATAATTGATGATGGTGCGTTCGCAGAAATGGCTAATCTTGTGTATATTTCTGTAGATGCTAACAATGCCAATTATGCATCTGTTAATGGTGTGCTCTATTCGAAGGATTGTACGGATTTGGTTGCATATCCAAGCGGATTGCATAACGCTGATATTGTGATTGAAGATGCCGTTGATAAAATCTGCGGTTATGCCTTTTATGGAATAGAGTACATAAAAACTGTTACATTTGGAGCAAATGTAACTTACATTGGTGATTTTGCCTTTGCGGGCACAAAGCTTTCGTCTGTTCAAATAGATACTGCTCTTGGGTATTTAGGCGAGAATGCTTTTGCTTGTAGTTCTTTGAAAACAGTATATTTTAGAAACAATGTTCCCGGTACTGTAGGCGCAAATGCTTTCGGTGAAAATCGAGAAAAGGTTTTTGTATATTATCCTTTAGACAATTCAACGTGGAAATCTCAAATTACAACCGAAATCGTTGATGAATACAAGTACTATTATTGGCAGAATTACAAGGCATATGGTATTTCTAATGTAAACGATATTACGTTGGAATATCTTTGGACTATGGATATTTATGCCTTTAGAGTATTGTATGAAAAAGACGCGACTCCTATTGCTAACGTAACAGTGACTTTTGGAAATCAAACTGCGACAACTGATAAAGACGGTTTTGTTTATTTTGTTGTCGATGATGAATTGGTTTGGTCTTATTTGACACTTTCAAGAACTGGTTATAGCAGCAATTACAATGTTGCTAATCGATATGTTTTAAAGGAAATTGGCATTGATTATCTGACAATGTCAGATGAGTCGACAGTACAAGGAACACGCTGCAATGGTGATAATATCGCCAATGGTGAAGCCTACATAAACACAATGTTCGATGGCGAGTCGAAGATTATTCTTCAAGGTAACTCTGCGTTTGAAATCATAGAGATGTCTATCGTTCAGAACGGTGTTATACTTGGTTCTACAAAAGATATATGGAATGATGGCAGATGCATACTGGAAATTAAAAATGGTAGTTTCCAAATGGGAGCAGGTGACATCTATGCATATATGAGAATAAAGGATGGTGATCAAGAAAGAACGGCTGCTGTATCAAAACTGAATATTATCCTTATTTCAGTGAATATGTCACAGGCTCAACTTCTTGAAAGTTTGACTTCCGCTTTGGGTGATACATTCAGCGGATTGACTATTCCTCTTAAAGACACGGGCATTTCCATATTGGATGGTTCAAAAATTAAATTGATGCCCCCAAAATTTTTGCAGGAAGCTCCGGGATACGATGCATTAAGTGCAATATCTGTTTCTTGTGATAACAACCAAGTCTTTGTAAGTATTAATTTGAATGATTACTATGACCAGTGCGTAGAGAACCTAAATGCTACTACGAGAGAAGAATATAAAGACTATGTAATAAGCGTTATCGGTAGGGAAACATTTGACGAATATTGTAATTTGTCAGGTCTTAGTGAAGAAGAAGCTCTTGAAAAAGTGGGCGTTGATTTGGACGAGCATAATTTGCTGAAACTTGAAGACTTTAACACAAGTGTTGAGGAAAAAGGTAAGGCATTTATGTCTGGTATGGCAAACAAAATTGACGAGTTTTGGCAAAACAAAAAATTAGTCAATAAAGTTGATACCAAAGGCAGTTTCCAGTTTAATGTTGATTTGGCAGGTGGATTCGTTATTTCGTTTGATGAAACAGGAAGCGATGTTACGGCAACACTGCAAGTGACGATTCAATTGAAGAGCGGAATCAGTACTGAAATCGTTGTAGTTTTTGTTCCGGTTGTTATTGAGGTTAATGTAACAGCAGAAGGCGCAATTACTTTTGGTCAGATTGATATTGATCTTGAAAACAAGAGAATTGAATTGCCCGAATATGTTCGCGTAGATGCAAAGGGAACACTTAAAATTTATGCGGGCATCGGTACAAGAATCATTTCAATAGGTTTGTTTGGTCAATTGTCGTTGGAAACCGCTATTCAGATAGGTGGTGGAGATGTATATTTTGATGGACTCTACTGGGAAGGCTCTTTGGGAGCATATGCAAAATTAAAAATCGGCTTTATATCGTGGGAGCAAAACTGGGTATGGGCATCTGGAGGAGGTTATTTAATTAAACCTCGAAGTTTGTTGTCAAGCCCGGGTGTTGCTATGACAGCGTATGACCTATCTACATACACATTAGCTTCTGTTGTTGGAAGTATTGAAAATGTAAAGTGGAGTGCGGATAGCACAATGGATGTAGTTGATGATTCTTATGCTTATTCAAACACTCAGATTGCATATGTTGGTGAACAACTCATAATGGTTTATATTGATACAGTAGATGAGTACAATGCTTATAATGCATCGACCTTGATGTATTCAGTATATGACTTTGAAACCAACACTTGGAGCGAAGGCGTTTCAGTAGACAACAATCAAAAGAGAGATACAGATTTCTCGATTATTGTCAATGGAAATGAAATGTATATCGTTTATGCGGAAGCAAATCGTAGCTTTGCTGACGGTGAATTTGATAATGCAGATAATTCTGAATCGATAATTACGACTTCTTTGGCACAAGAAATATCCGTTGTTAAATTTAACGCTTCTACGGGTGAATTTACAGATTATCAGACATTGACAAACGACAACTATCACGATTCTACTCCGATAATTGGATTGGTTGATGGTAAAATCACAGTAGCTTGGACGAAGAATACTGGTGACGAGGAATCTGCCGTATTTGGAGCTAATTACAATAATGAAATTTATGTGGCTTCTTTGAATGGATCTCAGTGGTCAACTCCGTCTTGCGTGCAGTATGGATGCGGAATGATAGTTGATATGGCTATTGGAGAAACCTCAACTGCTTCCGTTTCCTTTATCGTTGACTTGGATAGCGATATGTACACAGATGGTGATAGAGCACTATATGTTTACGATCTATCTAACGGTGATATGAAGTTCTTTGAAGGATATGATACATACGTTTCTAACTTGCAATATGTAACCTATAATGGACAGAAAATGCTTACGTGGTTCGAAGATTACAATATTGCATATACGTTAGATGGTGTAAATGTAGAATACTTGTTTGATGAACCCATAGATAATCTTGATAGCGAGTACAAGTTTATCGAAGTTACAGAAGGAGTGTATGCGATTGTTTGGACTGTTCCCACAGAGGAAAAGTCGGTCGTATATGCGAGATTCTGTGATTTGGATGGAACTTGGGGTGACGTCAAAGAATTGTTTGAAACATCATACTATCAAATGTATATGGATGTAGTTAGTGTCCACGGTGACTTGAAATTTGCTATTTCTTCAACACAAATGCAGATGGTAGACACAGAGCTTACAATGTATAGTAAGATTGGATTTATGTCTTTAACAACTGGTTATGGAATGGATATTTCTGATGTTGAAGTCGAAGGAAACGCGAGTGAAAATATTATGTCGCTTTCTGCTACACTTACAAATACAAGTGTTAAAGAAATACAAAATGTAGGTATCTATATCAAGGAATATCGACCTTCTACAGGAAAATACGTGTACTATGTAGGCGGCGTTTATGCTGTAAACCTCACTGCTGGAGAAACTCAATCATTTACATTTACCTGTGATTACATAAAAGATTTCGACTATGCAAATACTTCTTTAGTTATTGAGGTGTTTGAAGGTACTCTTGAAGACTTACAGAAAAAAGTGAATAGTTTAAACCAAGATAAAGTTGTCATTGCTGGAACAAGTACTATGGGAAGTATCACGGTTCTCCCCAATTATAATGCTGGAATAAGCGGTACTGGAACTGCCGAAACAGAGTTTGACTATCGCTATGATTTGCAAGTTGAAGGCGAGTATATTATTATAGGGTCTACTGAGTATCTATCAATAAAGGTGACCAATGTTGGTTATTTGACGGCGAATGGTTTGTTGCAAGTAAAACAACAGGATACTTGCAATATCATCTACGAAGCATATATTGATGATTTGGAATCTGGTTGTACAAAGTATTATTTGATAAAACTCGACAAAGAATATTTTGAAGCAACCAATGCCACCTTTGTATGTACGTTGTCTTTCGATGATGATGAAAATCAAGAAAACAACGTATGTAATATCCTTGCATACAAGATCGAAGGTGCAGATATTGTTCCGTATGACGAATTGGCTACGGCTGTTGATATGTCAACGCATAATGCAACATTCGATAAATACACTCCTTCTGATGTCGAAGTGGATATTGCTCTGAATGGCAACGAGTTTATTGGTATAAGCAATGTTGAGAACGGCAAGTATGAAGCTACTAATATTGACGAAGGCGTAATAAGAGTATCTATTGATGGTGACTACCTTGCAACACTTGAAAATGGAGAATATCCGTTGGAGTTCTTGTTTGAAACTGAACGTAGCTGGATCAATTCTTACTTGAATTTGCTGGTGGTTGATAACACACCTATTCCTGTTGACGGATTTATTTCAATTGAAGGTGTTCTTGCAAGAGGTAATAAGTTGTCGGTAGATATTTCGAAACTTGACCAACTTTACGATATTACGTATGCTTGGTATATCGATGATGTTTTGGTATCTACGGAGCCCACCTACACCGCGACAGAAGAAGATCGGTTAGGATACTTACGTGTGGAAGTTGCTGCTACTGGATTGCTGGAAGGTCAATTTGCCGAAGAATATTACATTACTGAGGTTGGCGAATTTACAGTTGACATTTCGGACATTGTAGCATCTTTGGGTTACAAGTGGTATGTTGGCGGTGAACTCGTTTCTGAAGATTTGACATATACGATTACCAACAATGATGTTGGAAAGCCAATCTATGTTGAGGTTATTGGAAACGGTTCTTATGAAGGAACAATTACATCAATCACATACAACATTCCCAAAGTTGTGAGAACGGTTGGAACACCTGTGCTTGAAAGCGCGGATGGTGACAATGTGATTCTTGGAAATCTGTTCTTGTTTGGCGATGGTAATTTGTATTTTGGATATTCCACAACCAATGATCCTACTACTGTTACCAACTGGCAGCAAGACAAAAACTTCACGCTTTCGGATGATGGCTACTATTACTTCTTTGCGCAGGCAACCGAAGGTGATGTTTATGCTCTTGCATATTCCGATTCCGTTGGATATGCATACAATGTTTCTAAAATTATTTGGGTAGTTGATACTACTGTAACTGAAGAATTGTATGACGATGGCGAGGTGCCGGAATATAAGCATTCGGTTATCAAGCAAAACGATGCAAATAATCATTACGATTTCGCAGGTTGGGATTGTAACGGCGATGGAGTTGTGGATTATGCGCAAAATGATGAGCTGCCGTCTGTTAAATCCGAAACAAGCACATATACAGCGGTATATACAATTACTCCGATAATCGTATCAACGGAATTGAATGTGAGAGGTTCTACCTTGTCCATCCAAAGCGATATTTCTATTAACTATTATATTTCTGCATCTGCTCTTAGCCAATATGAGTCGTTCTATGTAGAATTTACTAAAGACTACTATAATAGTGATGGTACAATTTCTCAGATAGTTACTATTGTAGAAGATTACGCCATTAGCGGTAGTTATTATGTGTTCTCGTACAACGGCATAGCGGCAAAAGAGATGAAGGACGATATTCGTGCAACCGTATATGCGTTCAAAGAAGGTGCTATTTATTGTAGTGAAATAGACATATACAATGTTGCTACTTATGCTTATAACAGAGTTTCAAACTCCAGTAACGAATATATGGTGAATTTGGCAATCTGTCTGCTTAATTACGGAGCAGCAGCGCAAGAGTATTTCGGATACAATGTGGAAAATTTGGCAAATGCACAATTGTCGGATGCACAAAAAGCAATTTCAACCAAAGATATTGAATACACATCTGTAAAGGAATATATTACTCCCGATAACGCGATGGTATTGTTTACAGGCTCCTCTTTGAGCCTTGAAGATAAGGTTGCAATAAACTATTACTTCAATGCAGATCAATATCTTGCGGCAGGAAATGATTTGAGTGAATTGTCTTTGGTTATTAAGTACGGTGATAACACAGAGGTTGTAAGTGCGGACAAATTTATTCTTTCTTCCTCAAATGGATATTATGTTAATTTTGATAAATTAGCAGCGAAAGATATGAAAACTGTTTGCGAAGCAACATTCTGGATGAATTACGGTACAGAAGAACAGTGCATTGTTGGCGAAACAATGATTTATAGCATCGAGTCTTATGCTCAAAACAAACAAAATAGTTCTGATGCGAAACTTGTTGCGATGATGAAGGCGATGATGCATTATGGTGAGGCCGCATATGTATATGCAGCTAATAACTAATAAAAATTCGAGGAGGAAGAATCCGAGAATATGAAAAAAACACTAATCATAATACTGAGTATTGTGGTTGGACTTGCAATTGCGGCAGGAGCAGTAATATTGCTCCTGCCCAATGGTGAGGAACCTCATACTCATCAATACGAAAAAACAACGATGAGAGAAGCAACTTGCGAGGCAGAAGGTGAACTTCTGTATGAATGCAAGTGCGGAGATACATATACGGAAAAGATTGCAGTTCTTGGTCATACTTACGGAACTTGGATTGATGAAGTCCTTGCAACTTGTGAAGCTGAAGGAACTCTTGGACATTATAATTGTTCTGTTTGTGATAAAAACTTCGATACTAATAAAGTCAAAGTTGATTCTCTTGTGATTGTAGCAACTGGTCACATTTACGGTGAATGGACACAAACTTTAGCTCCGGGATGTGAAAGCAAGGGAACTGAACGCAGAGATTGCGATAACTGCGATTATTACGAAACACGTGATGTAAATGCAGCCGGACATACTTACGGAACTTGGATTGATGAAGTCCCCGCAACCTGCGAAGACGATGGAACTCTCGGACACTATAACTGTTCTGTTTGTGATAAAAACTTCGATACTAATAAAGTCGAAGTTGATTCTCTTGTGATTGTAGCAACTGGTCACATTTACGGTGAATGGACACAAACATTGGCTCCGGGATGTGAGAGCAAGGGAAGCGAACGCAGAGATTGCGATAACTGCGATCATTACGAAACACGTGATGTAAATGCAACAGGACACGCTTATGGCGAATGGACACAAACCTCAGCCCCGGGATGTGAAAGCAAGGGAACCGAACGTAGCGATTGTGATAACTGTGACCATTACGAAACTCGCGATGTGGATGCAAACGGACACGACTACAGTGAGTGGAATGTAACAACCGATCCTACTGAGAATGCAACGGGTGTTCTCACAAGGACTTGCTCTAAAGATGCAAGTCATAAGGAAACCTTTACGCTTCCTAAGTTGAGCACATCTAATGGCTACACTTATGCGGTTGTAACTGCCGCAAAGTGCGAAAGCACTGGTGTTGGCAGGTACACCTATACCAAGGATGGACAGACATTCAACTTTGATGTAATGCTTGAAGAACTCGGTCATAAGTATGGCTCTTGGAGCGTAACGACCGAACCCACTGTGAGTGTAACTGGTGTTCTCACCAAGATCTGCTCCAACGATGCAAGTCACAAGGAAACCTTTACGCTTCCTAAGCTGAGCACGTCTAACGGTTACACTTATGCGGTTGCAACTGCTGCGAAGTGCGAAAGCGCTGGTGTCGGTAGATATACCTATACCAAGGATGGTCAGAACTTTAGCTTTGACATAACCCTTGAAGAACTCGGTCATAGCTACGGCGAGTGGAATGTAACAACCGATCCTACAGAGAATGCAACGGGAGTTCTGACAAAGACTTGCTCCAATGATGCAAGTCATAAGGAAACCTTTACGCTTCCTATTTTGAGCACATCTAATGGCTACACTTATGCGGTTGTAGCTCCTGCGAAGTGCGAAAGCACTGGTGTTGGTAGGTACACCTACACCAAGGATGGTCAGACAT
>CAZMAF010000045.1:0-13038 GCA_964564225.1 uncultured Lachnospiraceae bacterium | reverse complement strand
TCGTATACGTAACGCACGACCAGGTAGAGGCTATGACCATGGCTACCAGAATCGTCGTTATGAAGGACGGTATCATCCAGCAGGTTGATACACCTCAGAACCTTTACGACTATCCCGTTAACCAGTTCGTTGCAGGCTTTATCGGTACGCCTCAGATGAATTTCATCAACTGCACGCTCGTAGACAAGGGTGGCGACGTTTACATCAATTGGGGCGAAAACTTCATCAAGCTTCCTGCTGAAAAAGCAAACGATCCCGCACTCAAGGATTACATCGGCAAGGAAGTTACCGCAGGTATCCGTTCCGAATGTATCCACGACGATGCTGCATTCATCGAAGCTAACCCCGATACCACCATCGAAACCGTCGTTGACGTTACCGAGCTTATGGGCGCTGAAATCTTCCTTTACCTCAACTCGACCGAAGATTGCAACCTCACCGCTCGCGTATCGCCCAGATCGCTTGCAAGAAGCGGCGACACCATTAAAGTTGCTTTCGATGCCACGAGAATTCACATTTTCGACAAAGAAACCGAAAAGTGCATCATTCACTAAGATAATTTTCGATTGCGAAAATGAAAAACCGACTCCGTCGAGTCGGTTTTTCATTTTCGAACTCAGCTTTCAAGCTGCTTGCCAAGAAAGGTCGCGGCAGTACGGATAAGCTTCAGCTCGGTATCGTTCGGCGCGGCAGGTTTATCACCCAGCGAACACACCGCACCGATAATATCGCCCTCGGCAAGAATAGGCATCATACAACGCACAGAATACCCATCGCCTTCCGCTGTAACAGCCGTTGCAGCATCGCGATCATTGTACGCATACAGCTTGCGTTCTTCAATCTTCTTTTCAAGTGACGGAGTCAAGCGCTTATCGAGAAACTCCTTTTTGGGTACACCCGATGCCGCAATGACCGAATCACGATCGGTAATAACAACCGAAAGCTCGCCCGCCTTATAAAGCGTTTCAGCATACTGCGTGGCAAAAGCGGCAAGCTCGCCGATGGGAGAATATTTTTTAAAGATCACTTCTCCCTCATGATCAGTGTATATTTCAAGAGGATCGCCTTCGCGAATACGCATAGTGCGTCTGATTTCCTTGGGAATCACAACACGTCCGAGATCGTCGATCCGTCTGACAATACCTGTGGCTTTCATCTATCTGAATCTCCTTTTATTTGCAAGTGATTGCTTGGATAGTATCTGTCATTTCAAGGCATTTATACAAAGCTCTTGCAATTCTTACAAAACGTGTGAAAACACAATGTCCCCGTTTATTTCGTATTGAAAGAAGGTTTTCTTATGCATACGTTTATCACATTTATGCGTGATTTTAATATTTATACGGTTCTGATCCGACTGTTTCTCGCTTTTTTAATCGGCGGCTTCATTGGCGCAGAACGAGGCAAACAAGGTCGGGCGGCAGGCATGCGTACCCATATTCTCGTTTGCATCGGATCGGCGCTCACCTCAATGATCGGCATTTACGGATGGAAAGTATTGGGTTTCAACAGCGACCCCATGCGTATCGCGGCGCAGGTAGTATCCGGCATCGGCTTTATCGGCGTTGGCACGATTATGATTAAAGGCGGCACGCAGATCACGGGACTTACTACAGCGGCAGGACTTTGGGCAGTCGGCGCTGTCGGACTTGCGCTCGGTGTCGGCTTTTATGAAGGCGCTATCATCGCCTCGTTGCTTTTCGTCTTTACCGTATCGCTTTTACAAAAAATCGAAAACCGTCTGTACTCCAAACCCGCCAACGATTTTCTTTACATTGAAATCACTTCCGATACTGCCGTAACAGACATACTCTCTCTGTTACGCACGAAATACCTCGCTACCGAGCTGAACGTCACGCCGCCCAGAAGCGGCATAGAAGGCAACGTCGGTATTGAAGGACTTGTCCCGATTGAAAAGCTCAAACTCACGATGAACGACGTCGCAGAAATTATCCTGAGCGAAGAATCGGTCGTGTACGTGCTTGAATAATCCAACGAAATCGCAACCAACGATTGCATCTCGTATAAAAACCGCAGGTTTTGTCAACCTGCGGTTTCTTTTTTCATTTTTTACACGCCAAGAAGCGCCTTAACCGTCTTACCAACAGCATTAAAGCCTGCAAGCGTACCAAGATTTTCAGGTTCAATCCCTTTGCCATAGATCAACATCGGCACGTATTCACGGGTATGATCGGTGCTGTCATCACTCGGATCGCAACCGTGATCGGCAGTAATGATCAAAACGTCATCTTCACGAAGCGCAGGGAGGAAATCCGAAAGCCACAAGTCAAATGCCATCATCGCGCCGGCATATCCTTGAACGTCCTGACGGTGACCGTACAGCATATCGAAATCCACGAGGTTGGTAAAAGCAAGTCCCGTAAAATCCCGTTTTGCAAGCGCTTTCGTGACTGCCATACCCTCATCGTTGGAATGCGTAAAAATACTCTCGGTAACACCCTTACCCGCAAAAATATCGGTAATCTTACCAACAGCGATCACGTCCTTGCCCGCCGCCTTTACTTCATCAAGTACAGTCGTCATCGGCGGCTCAAGTGAAAAATCGTGACGGTTAGCCGTACGGCGATAAGCGCCGCTCTCTCCTGTAAAGGGGCGCGCGATCACTCTGCCAACGCCGTGTTCACCGATTAAAATTTCTCTTGCTATGCGACAATATTCATATAGCGTTTCAATCGGCACGATTTCCTCGTGAGCGGCGATCTGAAAAACGCTGTCCGCCGAAGTGTAAACAATCAGCTTGCCCGTCGCCACGTGTTCATCACCGTAATCACGGATCACGTCCGTTCCCGAATAAGGCTTGTTACAAAGAACACCCCGTCCGACCGCCTTGGAAAAAACATCAAGAAGCTCTTTGGGAAAACCGTCGGGATAAGTCGGCAAAGGACGCTCAGAAATAACCCCCATCAGCTCCCAGTGTCCGACGGTTGTATCCTTACCCATACTTTTTTCCCGAAGTCTTGCATGCGCGGCAAGAGGCAATGCTACGCCCTCGGCTGCCGTCACCCCGTCAATATTAAACAGTCCGAGCGCTTTCATATTGGGAAGCGAAAATCCTTCGACCTTCGATATACTACCGAGTGTATTTGCGCCAACGTCGCCAAAAAGCTCAGCATCCGGCTCGTAACCGATGCCAAACGAATCAAGCACGATAACAAATATGCGTTTTGCCTTTTTCATATATTTCCCCTCTCGAATCACTGAATTTCTACCGATAGTATATCATAAAATCCGAAAAAAAGCAAGTATTCTCCGAAAAATCAAAAAATACTTGCATTTTCCCGAAAAATATGGTATACTGAAAGTGTAAAAACCACAAGGAGGTTCATTATGCCCATAAACACGCTTGCTAAAATGGCGATCTGTTATGACTTCGATAAAACCCTCTCGCCCGACGATATGCAGACCTTTACGCTCATTCCCTCATTCGGTATTGACAGCGCAGATTTCTGGCGCGAAGCAAACACGCTCGCCCGCGAAAAATCAATGGATAAAAACCTCGCGTGGATGTTTAATCTCATCAAATATTCAAAATTTATGGGACGCTCGATCCACAGAAGCTATTTTAAGGAAGCGGGCGCCGAAGTCAAGCTTTACGATGGCGTGCTTTCGTGGTTTGAACGTCTGAACAGCTATGCGCGCAGACGCGGTATTGAAATTGAGCACTACATCATTTCCTCAGGACTCAAAGAAATCATCGAAGGAAATCCCATCGCGCCCTATTTCAAAAAAATCTACGCATCCTCCTACCTCTATTCTGCCGACGGCATCGCCGAATGGCCCGCGCAGGTCGTCAATTATACCACAAAAACGCAGTATATCTTCCGCATTTCCAAGGGTATTCTCGACGAGTCGGATGAAAGAGTCAACGACTCGATCCCTGCCTCCGAGCGTCACATGCCAATTGAAAACATCGTGTATCTCGGCGACAGCGCAACCGACATTCCCTGTATGCGACTTGTCAAAAGCGAAGGGGGACACTCTATCGGTGTATACGATCCCTATTTACAAAACAGCGAAAACGTGGAAAAGCTCTTCCGCGAAGGCAGAATCAGCTACTACGCCCCCGCCGATTACCGCGAGGACAAGCCGCTTGACACCTATTTAAAGAGCGTGATCGACGAGCTTGCCTCCCGTGAATCCACAAAGCATCTCGAAAATAAACTCCGTTAACCGCATTCTCATAAAGAGGCGCAACCGTTGGTTGCGCCTCTTTATTTACCAAAATCAGGCAATTATTCTTTAAAAAACTAAAAATCGAGAAAAATCAGGTATTTTCATGAAATTTAAGCAACAGTTAAATCAATTAACCCTTCCGTTTTAGCTTTCGGGAAATGATTCTGACACAATAAGCCATCAGCCTTTCCTGAAGCCAAACGAAAACTCCGTTGCCGGAAGGCGACGGGGTTTTATCATATGAAAAGCTAACTTTTTTCCAAAAAAGTAAAAATTTGTTGAAAATTCAAAAAAAATATGCTATACTAAGAAAAATGGCAAACGAGGTGCGGCAATGAAACTGATATTCAGACAACGTTTTCTCTCTTTTTTTGAAAGCTACAATATTTTCGACGAACAAGACAATACCTTCTTCACCGTAAAAGGCAAATTTGCATGGAAAAAAACCTTGAAGATCTACGATCCCGCAGGCAACGAGCTTGGAACTGTCAAACAGCGCATCTTTAGTTTTCTGCCAAAATTCGACCTCTATCAAGGCGATACACACTTTGGCTGTATTACCAAGAAATTCAGCTTTTTAAAACCGAAATTTCATATTGACTGTAACGGTTGGCGCATCGAAGGCAACTTTTCGGAACGAAACTACCGCATTTACAGTGCCTCAGACGAAGAAGTCGCCGTCATCAGCAAGGAAATTTGGAAATTAACCGATACTTATATCATTGACGTCAAAAATCCCACCGATGCCCTCCCCGCTCTGATGCTCGTCATCGCCATTGATACCGAAAAAGCTTCCAGAGACTAAAAAAAATCACGCATTGCGAAAGCAATGCGTGATTTTACATTTCAAGCCTTAACCGTCACCTAAAACCCGATCAGCCATCGCCCAGAGCTTCTCGAGCGCTTTACGGTATTCGACAACGTCAATCGTACCGTTCACGTTCCAAAGACGTTCCGACAAAGCGGCAAGATTTTCCTTTATGGGCAAAATATCCTGCAAGTAATTACATTCCCACGCGCAGAGCGTTCCGCCGATCACCTGATCGGTCGGCGCTATCACAATCGGCTTCTGATAAGCGGCAGATTGGCTCCACCAATTGCGCCAGGTATAGATATTCCACCCGAGAATATCCTCAGGCTGCCACCTGCCGTTTTCAACATACGCGTGTGTTGGCGGTACGATATATAAAGGAAGCCAGGATGAATTGGTAACGGTGAAGCCCTCTGCCACAAGATCATTGGGCAAATGATACAGCGACTCCCACGCCGTTACCACAATATCTCTTGATATAACATCTGCGCCTTCTTTGGGAAAGCCCTCCCAGACAACCGGAGTCTTACCGAGAGAAAGCACCATATCAGTGATATCCTTCACAAAACGAATGTATAATCCATCGGTGTCCCGAATACCGTTGTCTGCCATAAAGCTTTTACAGTCAACACACTGCTCGCAGGTCGAAAAGTTTGCCTCATCACCGCCAACATGAATATAGCGGGAATTCGGAAACATCTCAATGATTTCCTCAATAATCGTTTTCAGATTATCCATAAGCCCATTTTTACCCAAGCAAAGAACGTCGTTATCGACGTTTCCGTCCGACGACGTATGGGCAAAAAGCTCAGGATATGCCGCAGTAATACATTTAGCGTGTCCCGGAAGGTCTATTTCGGGAATGATCTCAATATTTCTTTCGAGCGCATAGCGATTGATATCGGCAATATCCTTCTTGCTGTAATGATAGCGTGAAGAAAGCTCCGGAAAAGCATCGCTCGGCAACGTATACCCTTCACGGTCGGTAAAATGCAAATGAATATACTTGATCTTATACAAATAACAAAGATCAATATAATCCTTGACCTGCTTCACAGCATGCCACTTGCGCGCAAGATCTACCATCAAGGCACGGTAAGAAGCATCCGGCTTGTCGGTTACGGTATAAGCGGGTACGGTCAAAACGCCATCATTATACTCGAAAATCTGATGCAAGGTGGCAAGGGCGTACGTAATACCGTCGTTATCGGATGCCGATACCGAAACACCTGCGCCACTGCATACGATACGATATTGCCCCGCTTCAAGCGAGCTGTCGCGCCTTAAAACAACGCCACCGCTTTCCCGTGTCAAGGTAACGTCATTCAGCTTCTGGGCGTAATCAATAAACGTTTGAACGTATACGTCAAACGCCGCATCCTCCGAAACAATCGCTTCTTTGATACGATATACCGCATAACCCGCCTCACTTGTCATAAGACTTTCTTCCTTAGGCATGGGAACGATACTCAATAATGCCTCTGTTCGATACATATAGACCTCCTCAACCGTCGTCGTGATCTCGCCCGTGCTATCGGCGCTGCCGCAAGAACAAAGTAAAGCTGTCAGAATGAAACCGACAAGAATTATCATTACAACCTTTAAAAATCGCATACCGTACCTCCAGAACACCCGATACCACAGTTTACCATAAAATTCACAAAAAATCAAGAACTTTTCCCTAATACTGTGTTTTTGCTATAAAAAACTTTACAAAATGCCAAAAATATGATATAAAGAAAAAAAGCTTTTACAAAAGTCAGGAGGAAATTTCCTTGAAAAACGTCACTCTCGAAAAGCGCTACGGACTGTTTACCGCGATCTGTATGGTCGTAGGGATCGTCATCGGCTCCGGTGTCTTTTTTAAAGCGCAAAACATCCTTCAGCATACAGGAGGCAATATGTGGCTCGGTATTCTCGCATGGCTCATCGGCGGAACCGTTATGATGCTCTGCGCCTATACCTTCGGTAATTTTGCCACACGCTACGTCAAGGTCAACGGCGTAGTCGACTACGCCGAGGCAATCGTCGGCGAACGGTATGCCTATATGATCGGCTGGTTTGTTTCCACCGTTTATTATCCCGCTATGACCTCGGTGCTCGCCTGGGTATCGGCACGTTATACGCTCGCACTGATCTACGGCGTAGATTCGCCGCAGAATTTCACGAGCGGACTTTGCATGGGACTCGGCGCTTTCTATCTCTGCCTCGCCTATGTCGTCAATATGATCTCGCCCGGAATCGCAGGTAAATTCCAAGTCAGCTCCACCATCGTCAAACTGATTCCGCTCGGCATTATGGTGATCGTCGGCACAGTCGCAGGTCTTATCAACGGCAATACAATTGATGCCTTCACCGGCGGCACTGCGTTTACGGATGGCAGCTCAAACAGTATATTCCGCGGCATCGCCGCAGCAGCGTTTGCTTACGAAGGCTGGATCATTGCCACCTCGATCAACGCCGAAGTGAAGGACTCCAAGCGCAACCTACCGCGCGCGCTCATCGGTGGCACAGCCATTATTATGATTATCTACGTCACCTACTTCATCGGATTGACGGGCGGCGCCGACATCGGCACACTGATGGAGCAGGGCGCACTCTCAGCTTTTCTCAATCTTTTCGGACCTATCGCAGGCTCATTCCTCAATGCCTTTATCGTGGTGTCCTGCCTTGGCACGCTCAACGGTTTGATGCTTGCCTCCACTCGCTCGCTCTACTCGGTCGCAATACGCGGTCACGGTCCATCGCCTCGCATTCTCTCACAAGTTGACCCCTCGACCAATATGCCTTCAAACTCGGGTGTTCTGGCACTCGGCATCTGCGCCGCGTGGTTCTTCTACTTTTTCGCCGCCAATTTAAATACCACTCCCGCCTTCGGTCTTTTCAGCTTTGATTCCTCCGAGCTTCCGATCATCACGATCTACGCCCTCTATATACCCATCTTCTTTCTCTTTATTAAAAAGGAATGCAAAAAAGCAAAAGGTGTAAAAGCAATTGTTCGCGACATCGTGATGCCGGTCTTTGCCCTCATCGCCTCCGCATTTATGGTACTCGTCGCCATCCTCGCGCACGGCGTTTACCCCTATCTCGATGCCAAAGAAGCAGGAAGCTTCGCCTTCCCCGTTCTTTTCTACCTCATCGTCTTTGTTGCCATCATGACACTCGGTATGGTCTTCTACCGAAAAAAGAAAACCGAAACCGATACAACCGACGAATAAAACAAAACCCGATACTTTCATATCGAATTTTTATAATGAAAAACTTTTTTCATTTTCACCATTGCAATTACGATAGTCCTATGATATAATCGTAAAGAATAATACGTTCGATCAGATTGGAAAGGTTAAACCATAATGCTCAAAAAAATTGCCGCTGTTATTTCACTCTTTTTAGCTACTGTACTTCTACTTCCAACGCTTCTGAGTATCCCCTTCTACGCCGAAGAAGAGGCTTCAACTTACGAAATGGGCTCAATTGAGGAAATCATCGCGTCCTATTACGACCCGAACGGACGCCCGATGTCTTGCGCGCACAGGGCAATTTCCGCAATCGGAAATCCCATTCCCGAAAACTCGCTTGCCGCCATTCAGGACTGTATTGATCACAAAATAGATATCGTCGAGCTTGATATCAGGCGCACCTCGGACGGCGTTTACGTACTCTGTCACGACGAAACCATCAATCGTACTACGACCTATACAGGCTCGAAAAAAATCAGCGAAATGACCTATGCCGAAATCTGTCAGTATCCCCTTCTCAAATATATGGGTAACAACGACAATATTTACTACGACGAAAACGGAAACACTCTCACCGTGCCCACTTTAGAAGCTGCCCTGAAGCTCTGCCGCGATCACGTTATGATCAACCTTGACAAATTTACGGGACAGTGGGCTTACCGCATGGAAATTTACAGGCTTGTCCAAGAAAACGATTGTCTTGACAACGTGATCTTCAAAGGCGGCTACAACGTTGATATGGTCCTGGTCTGGCATGAAGAAATCAAAAAAGAATACGGCAAAAATGCCAAAATGCCCAATTTCTGCGTGATGGAAAGCTCCGATACCTCCCAAAGCTTCCTCTATAACTTAAAGAGACACACGATGACGCCGACCGCCTTTATGACCGAGATCGGCTATTCAGACTACAACGGATACCCAACCGATCCCGAAGTCATCGCCCAAGCCAAACAGTACGTCCGCGTCTTTACGAACGTCTTGGGTGAAACGCTCGATTCGGGACACAGCGCAGGACACAAGGAAAATTCAACCGGCTTTGCAGAAGATCTCGCGCTCGGTTATAATGTCCTGCAAACCAACAACGCAGCCGACCTTGCCGCTTATATTTACGCAAATTTCTCGACTCCAACGAAAGACATCACCAAAGGCATCGACATGATACACTTTACCAATTTCAAGCACAATCAGACGAGCTATACGATCGAAATTCAAAAATCTGCCGTAAAGCTTTACAACGGCGACTATATCTCTTTTGATAACGTCGATTTTTCATCGGCAAAGGGCAACGACCTGATGATCAGCCTCGCGGGGCATTCGGGCAACGGCTCGCTCGTCATCAGAAAAGATGCAACGGACGGCGAAATTATCGCTCAATTCGATCTCTCAGAGCTTGAGTCTCAATTCGTTACGGTAAGCGAAGCGCTGACGAAAAACAATCTCGGCGTATGTACTGTCTATGTCTGCGCCGAAAATATGGGTAGCGGCTCAGTTACCGCCGCAAAAATGATCTGCCAGGATAAAAAGGCAGGTACTATCACGCATGTCAGCGGTCTTTCGGTCTTTACAAAACCCGGCGTTGCCCCCGCTCTGCCCGCAACCGTGACGGTTACAACCGATCTCGGTGCTACCTACGACGCCGAAGTAGAATGGGCGTCTGTTCCGACGGCTTGTTACAGCGAAAATCTTTCCTTCTTCCAAGTACCCGGTATTATCAAAGATAAATGCAAAACCGTTTACGCCTACGTAACGGTGCTTGATCTCGATATGACGGGCGCATCGGTCTGGTTTGACTCAACCTTCGGTATTGAAACCGACGAAAACGGAAACGTGCTGACGTGGTACGACCGCATTCAATCAATCCCTGCAGTCAGCGCAGACGGCAACGCGCCGGCCTACCGTGACAACACGCTCATTTTTGACGGCATAAACGACAGCTTAACTTACCTTCACAGCATAAGCGGTCTTAGTAACCTTTCCATTATACTCAACGCCAATACCGACCAAAAATCCACCGATTATCTGAGCGGCTATAAGATAAATAATTCAGCAAGATACACCTTACTGACCTATCCCGAGGCGGGAGACTGGGGAAGCGTATGGCTGACAGGTTTTCAGAACGGCATCACCTGTCGCTTCGGCTCGGGCGGCAAAAATAACCGCGGTATTTACTATACAGGCAAGACCTTAAACGGCTGGACGACAATCTCGGCAATCAAAAATGCAACCTCTGAAAAATTCTATCTGAACGGCTCGCAGGTATACGACAGAAGCAAAGACACCTCAAATCAATATCAGCTGGGCAGTCCGGGCGCGTCAATTCAGGTTACGCGCGAATATGCCCATATCGGATACGGTATCCAACAATCCGCCAACCACTATTACGAAGGCGAGGCAAGAGATATCGTAATCTTTGCAAGAACCCTGAACGATACCGAAATCGCAACACTTCATAACTATTTCAACGCCAAAAACACAAACACACTGAAAGATACGACAAGTGCAGGTAGCGAAGCGTTCGCAAGCTTCTTGGAAAATAACTCCGACGAGATTCATTCCTTCGTATATACCCCCGCAGACGCGAACACCCACACCGTTGTTTGCGAGCAATGCGGAAAATCGCTCGAAAACCAAAATCACGAATATGAAAATGGCGTCTGCAAGTATTGTAGTGCCACAGCCAACTCGCCCACGACGTCGGACACCCCGAATGGCAGCGATACTCCCTCGAATGGTAGCGATACTCCCTCGAATGGCAGCGATACTCCCTCGAATGGCAGCGATACTCCCTCGAATGAGCCGGGCAAAACCCTTATTTTCATCATCATCGGTGCAACGATTCTCGTCTGCGCCGCCGCAACTGTCAGTATTATACTGACAATGAAAAAAACAAAATACAGGTAACAAGGAGAATATATTATGATAAACGCATGCGTGATCGGTCTCGGTCAAAGAGGCTATCTGCTGACAAGACACGCCCTCCTCAACAATTCCGACATTCGTATTCTCGCCGCTTGCGATGCATATGAAGATCGTGTCGAGAAAACCGTCAAAGCAATTCGCAATGCGGGCGGTGACGCGCGCGGATTTTCCGATTGGCGCGAAGCGTTGAATACAGCGGGACTTGATGCTGTCTATATTTTCAGCGATTGGAACAGCCATTCCGAAATTGCCATTTACGCAATGGAAAAAGGAATTGCCGTCGCGAGCGAGGTCGGATGCGAATATTCGCTTGACAACTGCTATAAGCTCGTTCATACGCAGGAAAAAACAGGCACGCCCTATATGTTTATGGAAAACTGCTGTTACAACCGTAACGAGCTTCTTGCCACCGCTATGGCTCGCCACGGCGTTTTCGGCACGGTCGTTCACTGCTCAGGCGCATATGCCCACGATTTGCGAAAAGAAATTGCCTACGGTCACGTCAACCGTCATTATCGCTTTGACAACTATCTTCACCGCAACTGTGACAACTATCTGACACACGAGCTCGGACCTATCGCAAAGCTTCTCGATATCAACCGCGGAAATCGCATTCTTTCGGTTTCCTCCTTTGCCACCAAAGCCGAAGGACTCAAAGACTATATCGCAACGCGCGAGGATGCGACCGAAGAAATGAAAACGGCAAAATTCAGACAAGGCGACATCGTTACTACCGTACTTACCTGTGCAGGAGGCGAAACGATACTTCTGCGCCTCGACACCACACTTCCCCGTTCCTACGACCGCGAATTTACGGTAAGAGGAACAAAGGGTATGTATACGCAGTCGCTCAACGCGGTATACCTTGACGGTGAAAAGGAATACTGGGAACCTTCGGAATTTGCGATAAATAACATCAACAACGCCAAAGCCTACGAAGAACAGTATCTGCCTGCAATCTGGAAAGAGATCACCCCCGAGCAAAAAAAAGCAGGGCACGGCGGTATGGACTGGTTTACCTACAAAGCCTTTTCGGACACATTGAAGAACGGCTCACCCATGCCTATTGATATCTATGATGCTGCCGTCTGGCAAGCAGTATCGGTACTTTCGGAAGCATCTATTGCACAAGGCGGCGCACCTCAGGCAATGCCCGACTTCACGGGCGGCAAATGGATCAAACGCCCCCGCCTCGATGTTTGCGAGCTGTAATCAAAATTTCATAAAGAAAACAGGGGCTGTCTCAAATGCAACTTTTAGAGCGTTTGAGGCAGCTCTTTTTTGTGAAGATCGGGCAAAAAAGATATTTAGGGGAGTTTTCGTATGGACTTGAACCCCTGTAGATTATAGCTCTTTGAAACGCGCTTCCGACATTACGTTTATATATTTCTCATCATACTTATGAATCGAACGGAAATTGCCTTCATCAAGACCAGTGATACTGTTCGGTTTGCCAAGGATAACAACGATTCTGACACATTCTTTTGTTGGAGCAATACTTATTATCGGCTCTCGTATTCCATACCTTCTACCCGCTATACGAGGCAAAACGGGAAACTGTTCCCATTCAACCGTGCTGTTTTTACAATGAATCATAGAATATCTGTTTGCACGCTTGCGAGTAAAATATATCTCGTAATTTTTGTTGTCATCTTCAAATTTTATAAGCCCTAATTTATTCATAAACCAATTTCTTGGGCATTGCTTTTTCAATTCTTTAAAACGAGTATAAATATTACCCATTGTTTTTCTCCTTGGCGGTGTTGAGAGAAGCGATCAAAATTCTTTTTATCTCCGTACACTTATCAAGCAAAGCCTTATCGTGATAATAGCCGCTTTCTAAAATAAGCTCGATCCAATATTCTGTTTCAGAGC
>CAZMAF010000044.1:0-13197 GCA_964564225.1 uncultured Lachnospiraceae bacterium | reverse complement strand
TCCCCGTAATGTACGGGAAGTAAGAAGTAAAAGTGAATAGTGAATAAGTTCGGTTGATTTTCGCCACAGGCGAAAATCTTCATTACTTCTTCACTCTTACCTATTACCTCTTACCTGCTGATACGATAAAATCTTTTATCGTATCAGCATCGCGTCTCCGAAGCTAAAAAAGCGATACCGCTCCCTGATTGCCTCTGCGTAAGCTTCCATCATCATTTCACGCGAGGAAAGCGCCGAAACAAGCATCAGAAGCGTCGATTCAGGCAAATGAAAATTCGTGATCAGACAATCCACTACCTTGAACTTGTAGCCGGGATAAATGAAAATTCCCGTGTCGTCATGCATAGCGTGAACAACGCCATCGGGAGTAGATGCTGATTCAAGCACACGGCAGGACGTCGTACCGACGGCAATCACACGTCCTCCGCGCGCTTTGGTCGCGTTGATACGCGCCGCCGCATCTTCACTGACCTGAAAATACTCGGTATGCATAATATGATCGTTGATGTTGTCCACCTTAACAGGACGGAACGTGCCAAGACCGACGTGAAGCATGACGGGAACAATATCGACACCCTTCGCCTTGATCTTTTCAAGAATCTCAGACGTAAAATGCAGTCCTGCCGTCGGCGCTGCCGCCGAGCCGCGCTCGTTGGCGTAAACCGTCTGATAACGGTCGCGATCCTTGAGAGGCACTGTAATATAGGGCGGCAAAGGCATCTTGCCGAGCCTATCAAGATAGGTATAAATATCGCCCTTCGTCTTGTCGTAAGAAAAACGCAGAATGCGGTTTCCTTCCTCCACGATATCCACAACCTCTGCTGTCATAAGCCCCTCGCCAAAGGAAAGAACCGTACCCACCTTCGCCTTTTTGCCGGGGCGGGTAAGCACCTCCCACTCGTCAAGTCCGCGCTGACGGAGAAGCACCACCTCAACGACAGCGCCCGTTCCCTCGCGAATGCCGTGCAGACGCGCGGGAATGACCTTCGAATCATTGATCACAAGAGTATCACCCTCGCGCAGATAGTCAAGAATATGATAAAACCTGCGGTGTTCCCAACTGCCGTTCCCGCGATTCAAAACCAAGAGACGCGAGGCATCGCGAGGTTCGATCGGCTCTTGCGCAATCAGTTCCTCGGGCAGATCATAGTAAAAATCCTTCGTTGTCAGCGTAGTTTTAGCTTTCTCGTTTACAATCATATTATCCTCAAATCACAGCCCTTGATATTTAGGCATACTATCACAGTTTACTGTATTATATTCTATCATATTTTACGGAATTTTCAAGATGCTTTCCTTAAAAATATATGAATAAAGTAAAGTTTTCTTCTGAAAAATAATCAAAAGACCGCCTTGAGCGGTCTTGAAAAAGAAAGAACTTACAGCAAATACGTAAAACACCTTGTCAATTATGTAAGGGGACTCGCGTTCACAAAAGCCCCCTTACGAATACTTCATCCATCCTACCACTCGAGTTTCATTTTGCCCGAGGCATCAAGCAACTTGATGAAAAGTCCGCCCTGTACGGTGCGATGGCGAAATCCGATCTGACGGGAGGATACCGTATCGTACCAGTCTGTCATCGGACAGCGGCTCATCGAGGCATTATACGTATCCCATAAAGGCGTTATCATTTCCTCGAAATCGTCGCGATTATCGGCAAGCGTTGCCGTCCAGACGAGCCAATCACTCTTGGTATAGGTTGCGCGGTTATCAAGCGGCAGACCGTACTTGTTAATCTTTCGTCTGTACGATGCAACCTCGGATGCAATCACGCTCTTTGCCATAATATCCGTACCGAAAAGCTTATCCCATACGATATTGTACTTCATACTGAACGATCCCTCGCGGTCAAAGGCAAGACGGTAACTACCGTCGCCGTTTGCGGCGCGTACTGCCCAATCTGCCGCCAATTCTCGTGCCTTGGCAAGGTAACTGTCATACTTCTCATCCTCACCGAGCAGTTTATAAATGATACCGAGTCCCGCAATACCCATAATCGCTTTCAATGAAAGATTGCAGTTGTGCGCAAGATGTCCTGCAAAGTCGTCGGTGCAAAGCTGATTTTGCGGATCGCGGCCATTCTTTTCAAGATACTTCACCCAAAGCGTAAGAAGATCAAGATGAGCCTTTACAAAGGAAGCATCCCCCGATGCGATCGCTTCGGTTGCCGCCATTACAAGCATATTGCCGCATTCCTCAACCGGCATCTGTCCTTCAAAACGGTTGCCCGCATAGACCTGTCCGTTAACGTGAGGGTACTGCCCTACGTCGTGAGGCGCAAAATCGTATTTCAGCGTTTTCGTCCACTCGTCCGAGCGCGCATATTTCATCACAGGACGCATCATACCGCGCACAAGCTCGGGATTGTAAAGAAGAAACATCGGGACAGAGGGATAAGAAACGTCAACCGTCGCGGCACAGCCGTTGGAATGACATTCCTTCGAGATGTAAAGAATCGAGCCGTCCTCGTCAAGAACGAGCTTGTGCGCGGCAAGCACCTGACGGTAAGCAAGCAGTAAAAGCTCTGCATACTTTTCCCCGCCCGCCTTCACAGCATCAATAAAAAGTCTGTCAGAAAAAGCCTCGCTCTTCAGATAACAAAAATCGTAATCGGAAAACGCCGCTTCAATCTCGGCAAGAATATTCCCGCCATCCTTATTCCAATAACTCTTAAGATGCTTGCCAAAATATACAATGCTTTCAATATCATCATAGGCGAAAGTAAAAAGCGCACCGCATTCGGGATCAACGGTATTTTCAGCAAAAACAAAGGTCATTTCCGTTTCCTCGCCGTGAGGATATTCGCGCTCACGCGATTCCTTGGCAAAAGGCACTTCCTTCATATACGCGCCGATCTTGGCATGCTCACCCTCGGTCGAAAGATAGAAATAACCCCAGTCGATACGGATATCATCGCCCCGCTTTTCAAGAACCGGCTGAGAAACACTGCCGATCTTAACGGTACTGATCGCATTCAGACCTTCACTGTCGATCATATCAATCTCAATCGCATCCTGTCCTCTGTAATTCAGACAGATTTCCTCCGACACCGCGATATTCGCAATCACACTATGCTCCTTTTTATCAAGTGAACGATAGGTCAGTCTTAAGTAGCTGACAGGACGGGTAAGATAATAATAATCGTCAAGAAAAAGCGGAGAGGTAAAACGCGCGGTCAATTCAATACCGCCCGCGGTAAAACGGTACTCGGTCGTCATCGCATTGACGTCAAGACAGATCTGCTTCATGGCAGGCGCATCGCCCCTACCCATAAAACGGTAAGCTTCGCCGTCAATCATCACCGTACCGCAAACCGTATTGGGTTTACCCGTCCAATGCGATGTATCCGTATCTGTCAGGCGATTCGCAGCTGACCAGACCGAAAAATAAGGATCAACGGTAATCAGCGGAACACTTGGCGCTCTCATTCTCATAAACTACTCCGTTCTGCCGCAAAAGCGGCGCTGTTATTGGTATGGATATAGACAATTTTAAGGTGCAAGAGTCACAATAATATAACCGTACATGACTCAGGAGCCGTTCTTCGTATAACAGATACAATACTGCGCCGTCTCGTTGCAGGCGCGTATCATGGTATCCAAAAGGCATTCACCCGAAACAAAGCGGGAAAAAACTCATTTTTAAAATTTTCTATAACATACTCTATTATAGGCATTTTTTCAAATTTGTCAAGAAAAAACAAACCTTCGCCTCAAACCGACCGCTGTATAAAATTTCCTCAAAAAGCCATACTAAAAGAAAAAACGAAAGGAATTTCCGATGAAAACCACCCTCCGTCCGCAAATATCCTATCTGATACCGCGCATTCTCTTTTTTACGCTCTTAAGCTTGTTTATCTACACCCTGTTCGTCTTTCTGTTCACCTACGCAGGTGCCGTCTGGTACTCTCTCTTGGCTATCTTATTTTTTTCGCTTTCCTTTTCCTTCGGACTTTTTTCGCAAAGCGATGACAAAGCAAGCGTCACAAAAAGTGTAAAGCCGCGCCGCACACTTGAGCTCGTCGCGCCCCTTTCGGGTGAAATTATCCCCCTTTCGGATGTCAGAGACGAAACTTTTGCCGAAGGCATCATGGGCGACGGTCTTGCTATTTTTCCAACCGACGACCGCGTATATGCTCCCGTGTCAGGACTTATCATTGCCTTTTTTGAAACGCATCACGCCATTACCGTGCTGTCCGACGAAGGTGCTGAAATTCTCATTCACGTCGGTAAAGACACGGTAGAATTAAAAGGTAAGTATTTTTCGCCCATAAAAAAGGCGGGCGAAAGGGTAAAGCGCGGCGAAGCGCTTTTGAGCTTTGACCGCCGCGCAATCAGCGAGGCAGGCTACGATATTACCACACCTATCACCGTCGCCAACTCGTCGCGCTATACCCTCTCGATCACCGACCGAAAGACGGTCGTTGCAGGCGATCATCTCATCACACTCACCGAAGACTAATCGGCAACGCCGAGTAGCTCAGATACCGTAACGAACTCATATCCTTCTTCAAGAAGACGCGGAATGACCTCGCGCATCGCCTCAACGGTATGTCCGCCTCCTACGATATAATCGTGACAAAGAATAATACTGCCATTCTTCACGCCCGATAAGATCGCACGCTCAATAGATGCGGAGGAAGCGCCCGTCCAATCGAGTGTATCGAGTGTCCAATAGACCGTGCGATATCCGGCTTCCCTGCAAACACCCGTAACAACCGCATTCCGCACACCCTCCGGCGGACGAAATAAGGTTGAGCGTTTGCCTCCGCGCGAAATAATCTCGTTTTCACAGCGCGCGATCTCGTCGGAAAGCACGCTCGCCTCCTGCCCTGCGAGTTTGGGATGCGTATACGTGTGATTGCCGATCTCGACACCGGATGCCACAAGCTGTTCAAAAACGTCAGGAAAATAGGCAATATTTTCACCGATTACAAAAAACGTTGCCGTAATCTTATAGTCATTGAGCAAGGACAATAAAGCCGCGGTATTCGTCGGATGCGGCCCGTCGTCAAAGGTCAAGGCAATACGCTTTTTTTCCTCCGCCTTGACCGAAGGCGAGAGCATCGTCAGAAACAAAAGAGCAAGAATGACCGAAAACACGCGCCTCATGCGCCACCCCACAGCTCATCAAGAGATGCAATACGGTAACCCTCGGTTTTAATCGCTGTCAGCACCTCGTCCAAAATGGCAGCATTGGTTGCCGAGGTGGGATGAAGCAGCATGACCTCGCCGTTGTGCAGATGATCAAGGATCTTCTTCTTTGCCGCCATAAGCTCCGGCTGTTTATCGTTATCCCAATCGGCATACGCAAAGGACCAGAA
Organism: uncultured Lachnospiraceae bacterium; assembly: GCA_964564225.1. Taxonomy (GTDB): domain Bacteria; phylum Bacillota; class Clostridia; order Oscillospirales; family CAG-272; genus RGIG1993. The sequence goes on along the minus strand of CAZMAF010000044.1, from coordinate 7,871 downwards.
GAGCGTTTTGTAACCAAGCTCCTTCGCGTAGACAAGATTTTCCTCGGAAAAACGTCCCTGCGGCGGACGGTAAATCTTTTCCATTTCCCGTCCCGTAAGCTCATAATAGGATTTCTCAAGGGAAGCAAGCTGCCCCTCAAAAAGCGCCTTGTCGTGTATTTTCGTCATATCGGGATGCGTTTTGGTGTGATTGCAAACGGCATGTCCTTCCTCTGCCATACGCATAACAAGCTCGGGATTTCTCACAATAAGATTATCAAGAATAAAAAACGCGCCCTTGACGTTGTGCTTTTTAAGAACGTCGAGTATGATTTCGACATTACCGTTTTCATAACCCGCATCAAAGGTAAGATAAATTTTTTTATCACACTCCTCAGCATTCTTATCCAGATAATAGCCGTCGTATTTTTCAATCACGGCAAGCTGAGAGTCAAGCTCAGGCGGGGTGTGTGTCATATTATTTTTCGTGTACCAGTTGATCGCACCGCCATCGGCGAAGCATTGAATGGGATAAAGCCATAACAAAATGCCGAGAAGAAGCGATGCATAGCCAACCGTTTTTCTGTGTTTCACAATAATTCTCCTTTCATACCGATTCGGATATAGTGTTCATCAAGGTGTGAAAAATCACCCCTTGAAAAAAATGCGAAAACACAAAAAAATTCCCGATACCGCATAAAATCGGTATCGGGAAAAATTTAAAAAAATCTTAGTGGATGGTCTTCGTCACCACGGTTGCCTTCGAGTTATAATAACGAAGCGCCTTGAGAATCTGCTCGGTTGCCTCGAAGAAGAGAACGGCAGGCTTGCCGTCTTCACCGGTAAAGGTCGCAAAATAAATATCGGAAGCCGAGAAAGACGAAACTGCCGCGTATTCGGTAGCATCGGCGTGTGCGTGCGCATAATGCTTATACTCGTCGTTAAAGGGTGCAATCATTTCAGCCTCGCTGATACGGAACTTAACGAAATCGTCTTCCTTCTTATAGCCGTATACCTTCGTAACGGTAAACACTCCGGTTTCAACGACGTAGCAGAAAGAACGCGAAAAATAATGCCATGTTGCATAATACAGAATCATCGTTGCAGGGAATGCAAGGAAAATGATCCACGGAAAATTAAAAGCAAATACGATGGCGAAAAACATCAGAACGAAAAGAACGTACGCCATAATCATCAAGACTCTCTGTCTTTTATACTTACCTTCTTTTTTGACGTCAACGATATACTCTGCGTAGTTCTGACTCTTGAACTTGTCGTCTGCGGCAGCAACGATATCACCGCGCGAACGCTCTTTGTTTTTGAAATTTCTCATACAAATCTCTCCTGTAAGTAATCTTGGTTTGGAAACCACGAATACAGTATACCATAAAATTTGCAAAGCGCAAGAGCTTTTTTGATATTTTTTACAAAAATTTGTCAGTTTGTACAAAAAAAATCACATATTTTTCCGACGCATAGCTTTTTTTTGTGAAAAACGGGGAAAATATCGGTTTTCAACAAATCATTCTTGTTTTTTAAGCAATTTATGGTATACTATAAGTAATACGGCGGAAAACACTTCCGCAAGGAAAGGATGTACAGTTATGACTAAAAAAGAATTGATTGAAATCGTTGCCGAAGGCGCAGATATTCCGAAAACCAAGGCAACTCTTGCCGTTAATACTCTCATCGGCGCAATCGAAAACGCACTCGTTGAAGGCGACGACGTTGTTCTCGCAGGCTTCGGTACGTTTAAAGTAAAAGCGCGCGCTGAAAGAAACGGCGTAAATCCTCAGACCAAGGAAACCGTTGTAATCCCCGCAACGAAGGTTCCCACCTTCAAGCCCGGTAAGGCTCTTAAAGATAAGATCGCAAAATAAACGATTTTGACCGTAAACGGCTGTCGCAGGTATGTGACAGCCTTTTTTTATAAAATGAATTATGCTGACAACAATTTTACGCAAAAGGCCGCTCGCCGCCGCCCTTGCCTTCTTCCTTATCACTGATTTTTTCATACAGTATCTTCGCCCGACGCCGATTTTACTGATTTTAATTCTGCTTCCCTTTGTATGCCTTTTGATCCTGCTTCTCGCCAAGAGCGCAAAACACGCCGACTTAAAATCCTGCCGCACGGCAATTTCGCTGATTCTGGCAGCGCTGTTACTCGGAGCAACGCTCGGCGGTATCAATAACGCCGAGCATCAAAAGATTAAAAACTCCTTTCAAGAAACCGAACTGACCGCTATCTTCAAAACGAAAAGCATTCAGGTATACGACGAAATCACGGTCGTCAAGGGGATACTCATACCGGAAAACGAAGAAAACGCCTACAAAACAATTCTCTACTTTTTCGGCGACACCCTCATACTGCTTGAAAACGACCGCTACGTTCCTCTCGAAGAAGGCGACGTGATCAAGGGCTGTTTTCAACTCTCTTACATAGAAGGCAATACACTGAACGAGTTATCAAGCTATGCCGACGGCTATACGCTTACCGGAAGCTATCAGCATTCTGCCGAGCTCGTTGAAAAAGGAACCCGTATCTTTTCACTGAAAACCGCACTTTCTGAGTTGTTTGACAACACCCTCTCACCAAGCGCCGCCGCGGTTATGAAATCCCTGCTTCTCGCTGATAAAAGCACGCTTTCTCAAAACGTAAAAGAAAACTTTTCCGCCTTGGGTATCAGCCATCTCTTTGCCGTCAGCGGTCTGCACCTGACAGTACTCATCGGCATGTTCGCATGGCTTTTTTCTTACTGCTCTATCGGTAAACGCCGGCGTTATCTCATACTGACTGCCATCATTCTTCTCTACGCCGTTCTCACCGATTTCACTCCCTCTTTACTACGCGCGGGCGGAATGCTTTTACTTTTCTATCTCTCGGAATTTATCGGACGGCACCGCGATCCTGTTACGTCGCTTTTTGCCGCTACTGCCTGTATTACCCTTGTATCGCGCCGCGCTATTTTAGACGTCGGACTCCTGCTCTCTTTCCTTGCGACGTTCGGCATTCTGACACTCGCCGCCCCTGTTTTACACGCAATCTTCCAACGGTATCGCATTGATGATACCATGCAATTCACCAAGCGTCTGACCCGGCGGATCACGCGCGCTTTTATCTCGGCAAGTATTCTCACACTGGCAGCCAATGCTTTTATTCTGCCCCTCTTACTGTTGGTATCGGGAAGCGTCTTCGTCTTAGCACCCTTGTCCAATCTTATTTTCGCACCGCTTTTCACCTTGCTTTTATACCTGATTCCAATCTTCCTCCTCACCTGCAAAATACCCCTTGCAGGCGGCATCGTCACGCTCCTTGTCGAAATGCTGTCCAACGGTATTCTATCGCTTTCCTATCTTGCCGTGCCGCTGAAACACTTCACATTCTCACTCGACTACCGCTTTGTACCCTATCTCACGGCGCTTGTCGCGGCAGTAGCGATCCCCTTCTTGTTTTTTAATAAGAAAAAGCTCGCGCTCGTCGTTTTGTCCTCCGTTTTCCTGCTGATCCCACTCGGCGCGGCGATTGATACCCTCTCACTGCAAAACGTCGAAAGCGTCAGCTATCTCTCGGACGGCACAAATGACCTCGTCTTCATCGAATACGAAACACGCCGACTCGCCATCGTCTTTTCCTATTCCGACAGCTTTGTCAAAAACACGATCGGTAACGGTAAACTCACCTCACCCTCTGTAAAATGCGATACCCTGATGCTCGCAAATCCTTCGGAAAAACAAACGCTTCTCATTTACGGGCTTTGGGAAGCGGGATTGATAAAACATCTCATTCTGCCGCAAAATGATGACAGTACCGATTCACTGACGTACTTCGCGGAAAAACTCGGCATTACCGTTACACGCTATGCCGCAGGCGACACGGTGATCTATAACGGTATCGCCATCGAAACGCACGCCGCCACCACAAACGACACCTACGCGCTTTCGATTGCACTTAAAGACAAAACCCTTCTCTATATCCGCGAAAATGCGCCTAACGATTTCGATATTCGTTTTGGTATTTTGAAGAAACATCACGACGTTCTCATACGCGGCGCTTACGGCTCAGAAATGAAGGGCTCGCTGATCCCGCTTGCAAACGAAATATGGGAGTACGAGCCAAAAGGCTACCTTCCTGCGCAAGACAGCCAGAACTACTATTACGGCAACCGCGCCGCGCGAACCAAACGGGAGTAACACAATTCACGGTAAGCTTTGAAATTTTAATTTGTGAGGTCAAAAAGCTCCTGTAAAAATCTTTTTCAGAATCAAAAAGCAAGAACATCAGCCATTCTGTGTTCTTGCTTTTCATTTTCACATTTCCCGATGATAGAGATACCCGCGTTCAAGCTTTTCGCGTGAAAGAACACCGAGCGTCAGCAGCACTTTCAGCGAAGCGGAAAGCGCCCTGCCTCTCACCTTGCAGATTTTTGAAAACTCCTTTGACGTAAAGCTTTTCCCCAAAGCCTCAGGCAAAAGAGCGGCGTAATCGACGGACGTTTTCAGAACAATCTCGCCGCAATATGCCTTCGGTAACGTTTCATAGCGCACAGCACGGCGTTTTTGATACTTCGGATGCAACAGACGGTATTCCTCCACGTCAAGAAGCGGCAAAATGACCGTCAGACGTTCATCGCGAAGATAGGGTAAAATACTGACTATCTTCAAAAACGCTCCGAAAATATCGGCTCGCTTCGTACTTTTAGACGGCTTGGAAAAACAACCCTCCCGATCAATCCAGATCACCGTCTTCCGATTGGCAACGGGATGCACCACGGTCACGTCGTAGGACGGCAAAAACGCCTCCAGCTTTCGTTTCAACGGTGTAAACGATCCCGTCTGAATTTCAACAATACCTTTATCCGAAAGAATATCGGCAATAAAATTTCCGACCTTGACCTCGTGAAATTTCTCATTTGGCTCGTAAAAAAGCTTCAGCGAGGCATGTACAAGCTTTTCACCCAGCCTGCCGATCCCCTCACCCTTCCGTGTCCTTTGAATAACCGTTTCAACTGCCTCGCAAAATCTTTCATTCTTGATATCCATCACGACCTCACAACTTATTGGAGAGGAAGCATAGGCTTTACGAGCGCCGAATAATAGGTCGTATAAACCACGAAACCGGGCTTTGCACCGTTCGGCTTTTTCAGATAACGCACGTTGGTATAATCAACCTCCACACGCTCGGAGGCGGCAAGTGAAGAATGATATGCGGCAAGCGACGCAGCCTCGGTGAAATCGCGCTCAGACGGCTCGCCTTTGCCGTCAAGAATCATCACAACGTGCGAACCGGGCGCATTTTTAACGTGAAACCACCAATCCTCCTTAGACGCAAGCTTAAAAGTGATCTGATCGTTCTGCAAATTGTTTTTGCCGCAAATAAGACGGTACCCGCCGCTCGTCACGTACTCGTACGGCTTGGTCTTTACGCCTTTTGCAGTCGCCGCCTTTCTGATCTTCGCGCCGTAGCCCGCTTCAGCAAGCTCACGACGGATCTCGTCAAGCTCGGTCTGTCCGACAGCACGCTCAAGTGAATCGGCAACAGAATCCATATACAAAAGCTCATCCTTTGCCATGGCGATCTGCTTTTCAAGCTCGCGTTCAGCATTTTTCGCCTTGTTATATTTTTTATAATATACCTGCGCATTCTGAGAAGGCGAAAGTCTTGCATCCAGCATAACGGTAACTTCAGGCATCGCCTCATCATAATAATCGACGACCGTTGCCTCGTGCATACCGCGCTTTAACTGATACATATTAGCGGTAATCAGATCACCCAGACGTTTATATTCCTCTTTTTTAGCGCACTCGGCAAGCTCACCCTCCTGCAAAGCAAGCTTTTTGGCAATTCTCGCGCGAGCATTCATCACCAGCTTGAAAAGATCAAAAGCGCGTTTTTTGGAATGCTCTAAATTATCGCGCTCGTCAAAATACGCCTCAACGGCAAGCGAGAGAGATGCGGGATGCACCACAGTAAAACCCTCGCCATACTGCGCAATATCCACGCAGGAAAAAGCGATCGGCTTTGCTCCTTCATAAACTACCGTCGGCAAAAATTGATGCTCCGAAAGCTGCGTCATATACAAAGAAAACGCCGTATACACCAAGGCGGGCGATGCGCCCACGCGCGACACCGAACGCTCGGCGATCTCACGCGCGACAAGCGAGGAAATACCGAAATACTGCGAAGTCAGGAACTTATCGGTCGGCATTTCGGAAAACTGCTCGGCAAGAGAGAGAAAAGACTCGCGCTCCAAAGCGAGAGGCGAAAGCTTGTCCTGCGCGGGCGGAAGCTCGTAGCGTAATCCCGACAAAAGCTGACGGCGCGTACTGATCGTAAAATCCACAGGACGCAATACTCCGAGAATCGTCTTGTTTTTATCGCACAAAATGAGATTGGAGTATTTGCCCATGATCTCAGCATAAAGATATTTGGTTTCAAAAAACCCCATTTCATCGCGCGAATCAAACGATAGTTCGATGACACGCTCGTAGCCGAGCCGCTCGCAAGCAAGAAGCCTTGCGCCGCTCAGATGCTTACGGGCAAGAATACAAAAAAGATAGGGCGAGGCAGGATTTTCCTTCTGCCTCGTCACAAATCCGATACGGGGATTGTTCGCACCTGCCGCAATCGACAGACGGAGATTCCCCTCTCGGGTGTGAAGCTGTAACACAAGCTCGTCCTTTTCGGGCTGATATACCTTTTCCACCCGCGCGTTCATAGCGCGCTCCTTGATTTCGTGGGCAACAGCGCCCACCATACCTGCATCAAAAGCCATAGTCTTATTCCTTATCCGAATCGGGCAGGCGATAAGCCGATACCGCGTAAAAGCGGCCGACGCGCGTAAAACCGACACGCTTTGCTACCCTGTTACTTTTCATATGTGTATTGCGACAGCAGTACGCCACAGTCGCGCCTTTATCCAAAAGATAATCGGAAAGCGCCGTCACGGTTGACAAAGCATATCCGCGCTGTCTGAAACGCGGCGAGGTTTCAACGGTAATCTCAAGCACCTTTCCCTTTTCCAAGCGCTCGTTAACAGCGGCAATCGCAACAACGGCATCATCCTCGACAACCACAAACGCCTCAAGCTTTTTGGAAAGAAGCTCGTCAAGCGTAAAGGTCGTAAGATTTTTCTTCACCCTTCTGATCAACGAAGCTGTCAGACGGTATGTTCCCGCCTTCACAAGAGAAGGATCCAGCGCCGTCCGATCGGTCATTTCATACTGATAATAATAAAGCGTTTCCCCTACCGTGTCACGTTCATATCGGTTTTGAAGCAGATAGCCATCCAACGAGCGCGCAAGATGGGAAAGCGCCTCTTTTGAAAACAGCCTCCCCTCATGGCGCGCAAGATATTCCCTTGCCGCCGCCTCAGCACCCTCATAGACCTCAACAGACACCTCACCCTTATATTCCTCGATTAAAAACGGAACGATACCGGGATAGCCCGCCTCAAAGATCTCACGATCATTTTCAATTCTCATAGCCACCTCAAAAAATGGAGCAAAACAGACCGCGCCTTTCGCATTATCTCTGAAAACCCATTGTCTTAAATAGTTCTTAATGGTGTTTATTATAGCAAAAAAGAAAAAATTTGTCAAGAAGGCGCTCCTCATAAAAACGAACGATAAATCTTTCATTTTTTTTTAAAAAACAGTTGACAAACCAAAACAAATGTGATAAAATAACTCGTACGTGAGAAAAACAGAATGCTGGTGTAGCACAGGGGTAGTGCAGCTGATTCGTAATCAGCAGGTCGGAGGTCCGAATCCTCTCACCAGCTCCATAAAAACAAGGAAAGGCTAATGCTCAGTTCCCTTAAGGACAGTTTTTGAGAACTAAGAACTACGAGCATTGCGAAGGCGAAGAAAAATACGAGAACATTTCGGTGTTT
>CAZMAF010000043.1:0-13590 GCA_964564225.1 uncultured Lachnospiraceae bacterium | reverse complement strand
ACTTCCGTAGGATTTGCCCCTACGTTCTTTCATAAGACCTTTGGCTCCTTCTTCCAAAAATATGCACCCCAAAAGTGTCTGACTTTTGGGGTGCATATCAAAGAATGCGGGGCGGTTTATACGTATTTCTATTATTTTTTTACCGACTAATACTATAAACTCCAAATCAATTCAGAGCTTATATTTTCTGCAGATTTTGCTTCACCGCATTAATCGAAATATCCTTTAGCACACAGCAATTCTGCAATTAATACCGCACCGCCTGCCGCGCCACGTACAGTATTATGCGAAAGACCAACAAACTTGTACTCGAACAAACTGTCCTCACGCAATCTACCCAAACTAACACCCATACCGTTATAAATATCACGATCAAGCTTCGCCTGCGGGCGATTATCTTCTTCAAAATACGTCAGAAATTTTTCAGGAGCAGACGGAAGCTTAAGCTTTTGAGGAACACCCTCGTATGCATCCCACGCAGCAAGAATTTCCTCTTTCGTTGGCTTTTTCTCAAACGATACAAACACGGCGGCAGTATGACCGTCACTAACAGGAACACGAATGCACTGCGTCGCAATCAACGGAGCTTCTGCCTTAACAATCTTACCGTTTTCCACGGTACCCCATATCTTCAAAGGCTCCTGCTCACTTTTTTCTTCTTCCCCGCCAATATACGGAATAATGTTATCCACCATTTCAGGCCACTCACGAAACGTTTTACCGGCACCCGAAATAGCCTGATACGTAGTAGCAAGCACAGTTTTGGGACGAAATTTCATAAGAGGTGTCAATGCAGGCACGTAGCTTTGAATTGAACAATTAGGCTTTACAGCAATAAAACCGCGCTTTGTACCAAGACGCTTTCTCTGCGACTCAATAATCTCTATATGAGAATCATTAATTTCGGGTATTACCATCGGGACGTCTTCCGTCCAACGATTTGCGCTATTATTGGAAACAACCGGTATCTCTGCCCTGGCATACGCTTCTTCAAGTGCCTTGATTTCCTCTTTTTTCATATCTACCGCACAAAATACAAAATCAACGAGCGCAGCAACTTCTGAAACTTTACTCGCATCCATGACAATCATATCTCTGAATTTTTCAGGCATGGGCGATTCCAACTTCCAGCGTTCACCAACAGCCTCCGTATAAGTTTTCCCTGCCGAACGTGCACTGGCAACAAGTGCAGTTACCTCAAACCAAGGATGATTTTCAAGAAGCACAAGAAAACGCTGTCCAACCATACCCGTTGCGCCAATAACGCCAACGCGATACTTTCTGTTCATTATTCATTCCTCCGAATCTACAGCAAATAGTATACACTGCATTATATAGCTACTTGCAGATTTTGTCAAGTATTTTCGCAGATTTTCACACAAAAAGTCTTGACAGATTTAAAATTATAATTTATAATAATATATAATTGACCAGTTTTATATCAAACAAGTTATATGTAGAGGTGATATCTATCGCAAAGAGCATGACTGCCTACGGCAGAAGCACGGGACATATCAACGGCAAAAATGTCACCGTTGAAATCAAAAGCGTAAATAGTCGATATTTTGATCCGTCAATCAAAATATCGCGTAATTATTCCTTTCTTGAAGAAAAAATCAAAAGTTATATGCAATCGCGTATCTCTCGAGGAAAAGTCGACTTCTGGCTTGGTATCGAAGTTGTAGAAAATACAGGTTGCACCATAGCGCTTGATCCTGCATATACGAGAAGCTATATCACCGCTTTGGAGCGGTTGCGCGATGAATTTTCCCTAAAAGACGATATTTCGGTTATGCGCGTTGCCGCAAACCGCGATATTTTTATTTTCACGCAACCGGAAGAAGACGTTGAAAAGACATGGGACGAGCTGCTTCCCTTCGTCAATGAAGCAATTACGCACTTCACTGATATGAGAAATAAAGAAGGCGAAAATCTCGTAAACGATCTTCGCGAAAAGAAAGCCAATATTGAAAAGCTGGTTAAACTGATTGCCGCTAAAAGCACCGTCTGTGTCGTTACACATCGTGAAAAGCTTGAAAACCGTATTAAACAGATTCTCGAAGGCTATCAGGTTACCATCGACGAGCAACGAATCCTCACCGAAAGTGCTATCTTTGCCGACAAAATTGCAATTGACGAAGAACTTGTCCGTTTGGGCTCACATTTCAGTGCATTTGACGAAATTCTTGAATCAAATGAACCCATCGGCAGAAAACTTGATTTTCTCGTACAGGAAATGAACCGCGAAACCAATACGATTGGCTCTAAATGCAACGATTCTGAAATTGCACATTGGGTCGTTGACATCAAATGCGAAATCGAAAAAATCCGCGAACAAGTACAAAACCTGGAATAACACCATTAAAGGAGCTCAATTATGAAGTTCATTAATGCCGGTTATGGCAACCTTATCAACGCCAACCGCATTATATCGGTAGCCTCCTTTGATTCTGCGCCTATGAAACGTTTAGCGCAAGAGGCCAAAGAGTCCGGCATGGCAATCGACGTAACATGCGGTCACAAATGCCGTTCAGTTATCATCACCGACAGCAAGCATGTTGTTCTATCCGCCATAGAAGTCAGCGATTTCAGCTTTTCTGATAATACGGAGTATGCCCTGTAAAGATAATCGCAAAAACAAAGGAAAGGTAAATAATACGTATGGAAATCAATCAAAAAGGCATTTTACTCGTCTTATCCGGTCCTTCCGGATGTGGAAAAGGCACCATCGTATCCCACATCTTAAAAAGCAGTCATGATTTTGCTCTTTCCGTTTCACTCACAACAAGAGAGCCACGTCCCGGTGAAATAGACGGCGTACATTACGGATTTGTCAGCAAAAACGCCTTTCAAAAGGAACTGCAAGCAGGTAATATGCTTGAGTATACCGAATACTGCGGTAATTTTTATGGCACGCCGGAAGATCGCGTTAACGAACTTCTGAATAAAGGTATCAATGTCATTCTGGAAATTGAAACAATCGGCGCTCTCAACATAAAACGCCTGCGCCCCGATGCTGTACTTTTAATGATACTCCCCCCCTCCTACGAAGTGCTGGAAAACCGCCTCAGATCAAGAGGAACAAACACGGAAAAAGATATTATTCTTCGTATGAACCGTTCCAAAGAAGAATTAAAAGCGCTTAACGAATACCACTACTGTGTAATCAACCAGACAGGCGAAAGCGATCTTGCCGCGGAAACCGTAAAAAACATCGTAGCAGCAGAACGCCAGAAGCTTTCCCGCAATCCTCACATTCTTGAACATTTTTACTCATAATGAATAACTATAGAAAGGCGAAGCAAACACATGATTAAACCCTCCATCGAAGAACTGACCCAAGGTAAATTCAATCGCTATACCCTTGTCGTAGCTACCGCTAAAGGCGCCCGTATTGTCACAGACGAATACGTAAGCCAACGTGAAAACGCAGAAGATATGATCGCGCGCAAAGAAACCGATAAAAGTCTGATCTCACTTATCGAGCCCGAATACCGTAACGAAAAAGCGGTTAAAATTGCCATTCGCCGTATAAACGAAGGCTACTATACCGTTTCCAACGCACCCGATATCGACGGTACGATCCCCGGTCAAAAAAGCGAATAAATAAGGGGCGTCCCGGCGATCATCGCCTTGGACGCTTTCTTTTTCATTTCATCGGAAAGGAGTTATTTATGGACTATACTGTCGCGGCTGTGTACATTCTCAAAATGCCCTCACATTTTGACCGCGTTTTTCACTATTATCTGCCATATGAGCTTGTTGACAAAATCGAAAAGGGTAGCCTTGTTACCGTTCCGTTTGGCGGTGGAAACCGTCACATGTCTGCACTGGTAAGCGAAATACTGACAACAGAATCCATAGAAAAACTCAAACCGATCATCGACTATTCCGCAATCACCTTGACCGAAGAAGAATATGGACTTGTATTCTTTTTAAAAGAACACACTTTCTGTTCAATCGGTGATGCTGTAAAATGTGTCGTACCGCATTCCTTCCTTACGCAAACCAACCGTGTTTTTGCCATTACCGAAAAAAAGATTGAAAAGGAAAGCCTTAATTTCAAAGCACTTGTCGTATATACCTTCATTGCAGAACGGGGAAACCCTTCCCTTCAGAATCTGAAAGAAGAATTCGGAGCTGACGTTACCGAGCTATTACAAAGCCTTTTAACGCTCGGCTATATTCGTGAATACTGTGAAACCGTTGCCTCACAAAACATTAAGCTGACATCCTTTTATCACCTTACCTTCTTACCGCATCAGGTTGACAGCATCATCGAAGCTCACAAAATCCGTTCCGATAAACAAAAATCCATTTTACACTACATTGCAGAACACGGTACTTCATCACAAGATGTATTGCGACAAGAACTATCTGTTACAACCGCTCAACTCAATCAACTTTGCGAAAAAAAGCTATTATACAAAACAAAAGAAGAAGCTTATCGCACACCCTATCACAACCGAACGACGAAAGAAGACCCACCCCTGACCGACTGTCAAAAAAACGCTTTTCGTTCTATCAAAGCGCATGTCAACACAGGAAAACCGGAGGCCGTTTTACTACACGGTATTACAGGAAGCGGCAAAACCAGAGTCATCAAAGAAATCATTGATGAAGTCATTTCCGCCAATAAACAAGTCATTCTGCTTGTTCCCGAAATTTCTTTAACGCCTCAGACTGTTGATGCCTTTTGCTCTTTCTACCGTGACCGTGTCGCAGTCCTACACTCCTCCCTATCCAACGGTGAAAAATATGATGCATGGAGAAAAATCAAACGCGGCGAGATCGACCTTTGTATCGGAACAAGATCGGCTGTTTTTGCGCCCTTCAAGAACCTCGGCATGATCATTATGGACGAAGAACACGAACACACCTATAAATCCGACGCCAACCCTCGCTATCATACCATTGACGTTGCCAGATTCCGTGTCACACAACACAAAGCAACGCTTTTACTTGCCTCAGCAACACCCTCGGTAGAAAGTTATTACAAAGCGCAAAAAAATACCTATAACCTGGTAGAAATGTCCGAAAGAGCGAGCGGAGGCGAGCTACCCGAAACTATTATCACAGATCTTCGCGCCGATATCAAAGCAGGCAGAACATCACCAATCGGAGCAATTCTTAAGAATACGCTTGAAGACACACTCAACAATCGCGAACAAAGCATTTTCTTTATTAATCGCCGCGGCTATAATAATTTCCTGAACTGTCAGATGTGCGGTCACGTTGTTACCTGTCCCAAATGCAGTGTATCATTAACCCATCACATCCGTAATAAAAAAAGCAATCTGATTTGTCACTACTGCGGTCACGCAGAGGACATACCAAAAACTTGTCCCGAATGCGGAACCAAAGATTTTGCATACGTGGGATACGGCACACAATACGCCGAAGAAGCTTTACAAAGTGAATTTCCCGAAGTTAGAATTCTGCGCATGGATGCAGATACAACATCCGTCAAATTCTCTTATGATAAAATGCTCGGCGATTTCAGAAAGCAACAAGCTGATGTTTTGCTTGGCACGCAAATGGTTACCAAAGGACACGATTTCCCAGAAGTTACTTTAGTTGGTGTATTACTAGCAGATACCTCGCTTTACCTTGACGATTACCGTGCAACAGAGCGTACCTTTCAGCTCATTACACAAGTAATCGGACGAGCGGGACGCGCATCAAAAAAAGGACGCGCGATTATCCAGACCTATAACCCCGATCATCCCGCTCTCTTACTTTCTGCAACACAAGATTACAAAACCTTTTATCATCAGGAAATCGCCATGCGAAAAGCACTCGTTTTTCCTCCGTTTTGTGATATGGTTCTCATTACTTGCGCATCTCAGGACGAAATATTCTTACAAAAAGCAGTGATCACTTTCGCCGACGAACTAAAATCACAAATAACCTCCGACTATCAAGACATAAAATTGATCGTCTTCGGTCCATTCGAAGCACCAATTTATAAAATAAACGATACCTACCGTATGCGATTTGTCATTAAATGTAGATCGAACAAGCGCACACGGGCGTTACTGCGTAGCTGCCTGAATAAAACCATGCAAAAACTTGGCAAAAAGGTAAGCATCAGTATAGATGTAAACCCAAATTCCATATAATAATAGAAAAGGATAAGGACTATGGCACTCCTCAAGATTATAACAGAAACCGATCCCACGTTACGAAAAATTAGCAAACCCGTCGGAACTGTAACAGACCGCATCCGCATTCTCCTTGACGATATGATTGAAACCATGCGCCACGCCGAAGGCGTCGGACTTGCAGCACCTCAGGTTGGTGTATTACGCCGCGTTGTAGTTATCGAATGTACACCCGGCGAAATCATTGAACTGATCGATCCCGTCATCGTTGAAAAAACAGGTACACAGCGTTCTAAAGAAGGCTGTTTATCCCTTCCCGGAAAATGTGGCATCACTGAACGTCCAATGAAAGTAGTGGTAGAAGCTACCAATCGAGAGGGCGAGCGTTTCCGCATTGCAGGAATCGGACTTCTGGCAAAAGCTTTTTGCCACGAACTAGACCACTTAGACGGTATTCTCTACTCCGACATTGCCACCAAAATGCTAACGCCCGAAGAAATCCGCCGAATGAATCAAGAAGATTGAGGAAGCCGCAATGAAAATTCTTTTTATGGGAACGCCCGATTTTGCCGTCCCCGCTTTAAAAAAACTCGCCGATACACACACGGTAGTCGGCGTCGTCACTCAACCCGACAAACCCAAAGGCAGACACATGGTATTAACGCCTCCCGCGATCAAAGTCGTAGCAGAATCCCTTTCCATTCCCGTCTATCAACCAACTACTTTAAAAGACGGAACATTTTTTTCAGTTTTAAACGAGCTTACACCTGATGTCATCATCGTTGTAGCTTACGGTAAAATTCTGCCCAAATATATTCTGGATTTCCCGCGTCTTGGATGTATCAATCTTCACGGTTCAATTTTACCGGAATATCGTGGCGCTGCGCCCATGCAAAGAGCTATTATGCAAGGCAGGGATGTTGTTGGTGTCACGACAATGTTTATGGCTGAAGGACTTGACACAGGAGATATGCTCGAAGTGCAAACCATGACCCTCACCGATGACGACGATTTTGAAACTGTCCACGACACACTTGCCGCTCTCGGTGCAGACCTTCTCGTTTCTACCATCACCAAACTGAATAATAACACAATTACCCCCATACCGCAAGATGACAGCAAAGCAACCTACGCCGCAAAAATCGAGAATGCTGATTGTGTCATCTCTTTTGATAACGATTGTCGCTCAATCTTCAATCAGATCCGCGGACTCTCTCCGTTTCCGCTCGCCTTTTGCCGACACAACGAAAAAATGCTAAAAATTATCAAAGCACGTCCAATCGACGATGCAACACTATCCGCCCAAGAATTTGACCTTTCCGCACCCGTCGGAAGTGTCTTATCATTGTGCAACGGAACAATACTTGTCCGCTGTCAAACCGGTGCGCTTGCTATAACCGCAATACTGCCGGAAGGAAAATCGAGAATGAAGGCCCTCGATTTCATAAATGGGCGTAAAATTTCAGTCGGTGATATCTTAAACTGACCCGGAAGGACTATCTATGTACCTTTATTTTTCACCTTTTTTATTTCTGTGTATGACAATCTCTCTGATTGCCGAAATTCGCGTTAAATCCGCCTTCAGCCGGTACAACCGGGTGATGTCTTCACGCGGATATACTGCATCTCAGATAGCAAGAATAATCCTTGATAACAATAATCTTCGTCACGTGCGCATCGAATTTATACGCGGCCATCTGTCCGATCATTTCGACCCTCGTCAAAATGTAGTACGCTTATCGGAATCGGTACACGACTCATCATCGGTAGCGGCAATTGGAATCGCCGCACACGAGTGCGGTCACGCTATTCAATATGCTGAAGAATATAAGCCGATCGTCATCCGTAATGCCATCGTAAAAAGCACAAATATTTGCTCTCGTCTTTCCTTTGTTCTGATTATTATTGGCGGTTTGTTAAGTTACGTTGCCACAGAGCTTGCACCAATCTCCTCAACATTTATCACACTTGGCATCATTGCATTCAGCGTTACTACGCTATTTCAGCTGATCACACTCCCTGTTGAATTTAACGCAAGTCGCCGAGCAATGCAAACAATTGAAGGCAATCAGATTTTAACGGAGAGCGAACAAAACGGCGCGCGAAAAGTCTTAGAGGCTGCTGCTATGACGTACGTTGCTGCACTCATTGTATCATTGCTTCAACTTTTGCGATTGATCGCCATATTCAGGAGGCGTGACTGATGACACCGAGAATAGCCGCCTACGAAACTCTGCTGCACTGCGAGAAAGAAAAAAAGTATTCCAACATCGCCGTAAATCACGCCATTCAAAAATACCATTTTAACAAACAAGACCGTGATCTATACACAAGATTAGTCTATGGAACAATCGAAAAAAAGCTCACGCTCGACTATCTTATAAAACAATACACGGAAAAGCCACTTTCAAGACTCGACTTGTCGGTCATTACCATTTTCAGAATTTCGCTCTATCAGATTTTCTTTCTCGACCGCATTCCGCAAAGCGCAGCCGTATCCGAAGGTGTCAAGTTATCAACACGTTTTGCATCCCGCGCCAAAGGATACGTTAATGCCATCCTGAGAAAAGCTTGTCGCGAAACACCGCGCTATCCGGAAGAGCCGAACTTCTCAAAAACACAAATCTTATCCGTTAAACACTCAATCAACGAAGATATCATCAAATTGCTTGTCGGGCAATATCCCGATCAAATTGAAGATATCTTAAACGGTTTCGCCTTAATTCCCACAACAAGTCTTCAAATCAATTCTCTTTTTTCATCCCCGCAGGATTTCATTGCGCAGTACAACCTGAATGCAATCCCTGTCGATCCACTTCCCTTTGCTATTAAACTTCAGGAAAATGTATCCGTATCAGATATGGCTTTTCTGTCAAACAATCACGCCTTCGTCCAGGATATAGCCTCACAAATCACTACCTATGTACTTGACCCACAGCCCAATGATTTTATCATAGATCTCTGTTCTTGTCCCGGCGGCAAAACTCTTTCTGCAGCAAATCTCATGCACTCACGCACCCCAAAAGATGCCCCGAGCGGCAAATTACTCGCATGCGATCTTCACGAAAGTAAATTACCCCTTGTCCAAAGCGGTGCGAAACGGCTTGGATTTCACAACATTCAGACTGTATGTCACGATGCTACCGTTCCTCTTCTTCAATTTCAAGGAAAAGCCGATCGAGTAATATGCGACGTTCCCTGCTCGGGACTTGGCGTAATTAACAAGAAGCCTGAAATTCGCTATAAAAGTATTTTTGAAATCCACGAAATCACCAAAATTCAAAGCAAAATTATTGACTCTGCAGCTACATATCTCAAACAGGGTGGCACGCTTCTTTATTCAACTTGTACACTGAATCGGGAAGAAAACGAAGAAATCGTTAAAGCGTTTCTCAACAAACACCCTGATTTTACTGCTGTCAATTTTGAAATACATGGAAAACACTTTTCTTATTGCTCAAAGGACGGTTGCCTGACATTATTACCGAATGAATGGCATGATGGATTCTTTATAGCAAAACTGATAAAACAATAAAAACCTTTTGCACGGCATGCAATCTGCCGCGCAAAAGGTTTTTCGTTATAAAGATAAAAATTCTTTCGCTTTTAAAATGGCGAGCTGTGTTTTGGCATCCGTTATCTCGCCATCAAGTACCATCTGATACGCTTTGCTAAACGTGAATTTTTCTACTTCGAGAAACTCATCATCATCAAGATGACGGCTTCCGACCTTCAGATCTCTGGCAAGATATAAATAGATAATCTCACTCATAATCGCAGGCGAAGGATTCATTTCGCCGAGATAAACGTAATCCCCGCCAATATATCCGGTTTCTTCCTCGAGTTCTCGAACAGCACATTCAAAAGGATTCTCCCCCTTTTCCAATTTACCGGCAGGAATTTCCCATAAAAATTTTGATGCCCCGTAACGATATTGCTGTACCAGAAAAACGTTTCCTTCAGCATCAATCGGTAAAACACCAACACCACCATTATGTAGCATAATATCACGTTGAACTACTTGATGATTACAAAGCTCTGCTTTACAAACAGCAATGTCAAAAACTTTTCCACAAAATACAATTTCACGGGATATTTCATTCTCATACAAATCTTTATTAAAGTTCATAAGCCACTCCCAAAATAAGATAAAAAGGCTTTCGCAAAAAACAAAAGCCTTTTAGATTTAGATGCTCGATACAATTAAGTAAGGTCGGCCCATCCAATTTCCGTAGCATTACCCGAAGGTTTAACGGCACCATCGGAAATCATCACAATGTCTTCAGCAGAAAATATTATAATATCTACAATGGGAGATATGTAATTATTCATTCTTAATCCTCCATATTATAATCAAGATAGATTATTTAACAACTTTAACTCCTACACATAATGAAAATCATTATAGCAATGCATTGATATAAAGTAGTATAATTAAATCCAATTTTTAACAACCAAAAACAAGGATCAGCGGGTGCAACCTATCATGATTATCAGAATGCCCACACGCCATTTTCAAAGAGTGTCACGTTCTGACCGTCAGCGGTTTCAGCAACAATACGCATATCCTCACTGCCAATCATAAAATCAACATGAATCATCGAATCATTGATGCCCTTCGCACGGCATTCCTCAAGAGTATATTTTTCGTAATCTTTAATGGTATCTGAAAAACCTGCGCCAAGCGCCAAATGACATCTTGCGTTCTCGTCAAACAGCGTATTATAGAACAAAATGCCCGTCTGATTAATAGGCGAGGTGAACGGAACAAGCGCACATTCGCCCAGATATGCCGCACCTTCGTCCATCGTAACCATTTTCTGAAGAAGCTCTTTATTTTTCTCGGCGTTAACCTCAACAACCTTACCGCCCTCAAAACGAAGACTAAAGTTTTCAATCAACTCTCCCTGATAAGACAGCGGAAGCGTTGCATAAACAATACCTTCTGCCTCGCCTTTTTTGGGAGAAATAAATACTTCTTCGGACGGAATATTGGGATTAAAATAATTACCAAGAAGCGAAGTATCTCCACCGCCACGGAAAACGGAATCGGGGATCAAACCGACACGAAGATCCGTGCCGTTCGAAGAGGTGTAGTGAAGCGTACGAATATTCAAAGAATTTAAATACTCATAGCGACGTTTAAGGTCAGCATTGTGCTCTTTCCAAGCTGCGATCGGGTCTTCGTCAGCGCGCGATGTCTTGATAATAGCTTCCCAAAGTTTTTCAATCGCTTGCGCCTTCGAAAGTCCCGGGAAAACCTTTTTTGCCCAAGCTGCTCCGGGAACTGCCGCAATACACCACTGATAACGATTGTTCATTCTATCAGAATAAGGCTTAGTAATCGGATAGCGAATTTTACTTGCTTTAGCAATCTTTTCCTGATTAACACCCTTCATACCGTCAGGATCAGTAGAAACAATGTGTAAACGAACGGGATTGGTTTTAATATAATGCTCCATTCTGGCAAGTTCCCATTCCTCAACAGTCGACATGACCTTAATAGAACGATAGCGCGTGTTGATCTTAGCAAGCGGCTGATAGCCCCACTCCACCGTGACATTTGACGCACCGGCCTTGTAACACTCCTCAACCAATATCTTAATAAACTCGGGCTGGTCAAGTTGCGCATTGATGATAACAGGCTGTCCTTTTTGAATGTTACCGCCCACAGTAGCAATCAGTTTAGCATAATTACGTAAAGTTGTTTTTTTCATAGCATTTCTCCATTTTCATTTGATTGAATTCAGTCTATTCAATTGAAACTTCATACCAATAACTGATATTGTAGGAAACGTTCCGAACAGGTGTCTTATGTGTATCGCCTTCATGCAAAATCAAAACGCCCTTACTTTCGTAAGCATCAAGATTTAACAAAACGTCATCAGAACGCATAGCATCAAAAAAAACAACTTCCGTTTCATTGAACTGCTGTACAGTCAAAACATAGTCTAACACGTCCTTACCGTTAATTAAAATCGTGGATTCTTTTTCAAGCTCCTGCGGCACATAAAAATAACGTGTTACCTTTTCCTCGGTAATCTGATCATACTTTTTAATATGAAGCTCTATCTTTAACCGATTCCATTGATAGCGAAACACCAACGATCACCTCTTTTCATACTCCTGTATCAATTATAAATTAAATTTTACAATTTTGCAATACTATTTGAAAAGAAAATTAATCGCTCTTTGAAAATTTTTTTATTTTTGAGAAAAAAAAACAAAAAGGTGTAGATTTTATGAAAAAAATGTGATATAATAATCCAGTATGTAATTTACAAAATTTGCCGTATATTAGAAACGGAGTTTTATTTTCCCGAAAGGACACGATTATGGAACAATTACTCACCGTAAAAGACCTTTTTGAAAACCGCGAAAAGTACTATGATAAAACCGTGCGCATCGGAGGATGGCTGAGAAGCAACCGTGCATCCAATGCCTTTGGCTTCCTCGTTATAGCTGATGGCACTTTTTTCACACCTATTCAAGCAGTATATGCCGCAGAACTTGAAAACTACGCTGAAATCGCCAAACTCAACATCGGTTCTGCTGTTATCGTCGAAGGCAAATTCATCGCCACACCTACCGCACAGCAACCCTTCGAAATTCAAGCAACATCCATTTTCTGCGAAGGTGCTTCCACACCGGACTATCCTCTGCAAAAAAAGCGTCACTCAATTGAATATCTCCGCACCATAACACATCTTCGTCCGAGAACCAACCTCTTCCAAGCGGTTTTCCGCATTCGCTCGCTGACTGCATACGCCATCCATAAATTCTTCCAGGATAAAGGGTTCGTATACGTTCACACCCCGATTATTACAGGTAGCGACTGTGAAGGCGCAGGTGAGATGTTTCAGGTAACAACGCTTGACTTCGATAATCTTCCTAAAAACGAAAACGGAGAAGTAGACTTCACTCAGGACTTCTTTAATAAAAAAACCAATTTGACGGTCAGCGGGCAACTCAACGGCGAAACCTTTGCTATGGCATTCCGCAATATCTATACTTTTGGCCCGACCTTCCGCGCAGAAAACTCCAACACCACCCGTCACGCTGCGGAATTTTGGATGATTGAACCTGAAATGGCATTTGCGGATCTTGAAGATGATATGAAAATAGCCGAAGATATGCTGAAATATATCATCAATTACGTGCTCGAAAACGCGCCCGAAGAAATGGCATTCTTTAATCAATTCGTTGACAAAGAACTTCTTGAGCGTTTAAATCATGTTGCCAATTCGGCATTCGGTCATGTGACCTACACAGAAGCAATTGAAATTCTCGAAAAAAATAATGCAAACTTTGCATATAAAGTATATTGGGGTTGCGATCTCCAGACTGAACACGAACGCTATCTTACCGAAGAAGTTTTCAAACGTCCCGTATTCGTCACCAATTATCCCAAGGAAATCAAAGCATTCTATATGAAATTAAATCCCGATGGCAAAACTGTCGCCGCTATGGACTGCCTTGTTCCCGG
>CAZMAF010000042.1:0-14657 GCA_964564225.1 uncultured Lachnospiraceae bacterium | reverse complement strand
AGCATTTTTGCAAACGCAAAATAGTCGTCCATTGTACTCGCCAAGCCCGCCGAACCTGCAAAGAACGTCAAGGGAAACTGCTCGAATACACGCGTTTTATCCAAAGGTTCGCTGATGCATTTTCCGTCTTGTTCCTCTGCGAAATGCACCATTCTATCCCACTGTTCTTCCGTAGGCACAAACGTCGTATCGCACATTCCTAACTTATCGAAAATTTCCTCTTTTATGAACACGTCGTAAGACTTACCGCTAACAATTTCAATAATTCTTGACAGTATATCCAAGCCCAAAAAAGGGCTATAGTTACTTGATGTTTTCGGCTCAAATTCCAAACGGCATTTTGCGTAATGAGGCATAGCCATTTCAAGTGTAGCTCGCTCTTCTACGGGAATCGCCAAAAAATCTTTCGCACCGATATCCCCAGAACCTATCCCGCTGGAATGGGTTAAAAGCTCTTTAATCGTCACCGCCGTTTTTACTTCAATTTCTTCCACGACTTCGCCGTTTTTTATTTTACCAATAAATAATTTAGAGAATTCGGGAAGGTATTTCGCAATAGGATCGTCCAAAGAAAGCAAGCCCCTATCCACTAAAATCATAGCTGCCACCGCCGTAATCGGCTTTGACATAGACGCTAGTCGAAACATAGCCTTGCTTGTCAATTTCTCATTGTTAGAAATATCGGCAAAGCCGAATTCTTCCCGATAAAGACCTTGATTTTCTTGATATACCAACACCGAGGCGCAAGGAAGTTCTTTTTTACCTATCACGGCGGATATATGTATCCGCACGTTTTCTTGCACTTTTTCAAAATTCAGCTTTTTCATTGCACATATTTTCCTAACAGCGTTTGCAAAATAACTTGCGCGTAAATACGCACACAAAAATCGGTAGGATGATTCACGCTGTTTGCAAGCCAATCGCGTATAGGTTTCCCTGTCTTTTCCATATCAAATATGACAGAAGTAACCCTTGCAACACTAACATTTTGATACTTTTGTTGGATTTTCAATAACGATTCCTCAAAGATTTCTTGATTATTTCTCCATGTCTTGCATTGGCAGTTTGGCAACATCGGCGCAACTAACAAAATATTCCCATTAGGATTTTCCGATAAATACTTATCCATCATTTCTTTCGTGGATTGCATATAATCCTCTTCGGGCGTGTACGGATCGTTCATCCCGAACGCCAAGACGAGTAAATCCGTATCCTTACAATGCGGCAATATTCTTTCATTAAAAGCATCCTGTCCATTTTTCACCGTCCAACCGCCAACCGCCTTGTTTTCAACCGTAATATCAGCGTTGAATTTCTCTGCCAAATAATTTGAAACCAAACGATACCAAGCAGGCAGGTACGGATTGAGCATACCGCCATACTCTGTTCCCGATGCATTACAACCTACCGTGATGGAATCACCATAAAACATTATTTTTGCTTTTTTATCCTTTTGTAACGCTTGAATAAACGGCTTTGCTTTTTCGTCTTGCATAGGAATAAAGCCCTGCCATTTTTCATCCGTTTGATAACTTACGGCAAGATAATGGCGAACACCGTCCGCCCCTTCCGAATGAAAAATATACCGTTCTTCCTCAAAAGAAAATTCAATTTTTTCGGGATCAGCTAACAACATAACAGGTGGATTATACGTCTTTGCAAAATACTCGTCCGTGTTCCAAAAAGGCAATTCTCCGTCTTTTAAACGTTTTATCCCCTTGGGCGTAATTACGTAATCTTTCCCTTCTTGATAGTCCTTTTCAAGGTGAATATCGCGAACAACAACTGAATTATTCAACGGTGAAAAAAGAAAGTGCATTTCCCCTTCTTCGCCAATGATAACGCCCGTTTCGTCATGTATAGTTTTTGTATCCCAAATAGGTTGTAAATATTTTTCCATTATGTCCCTCTACAAAACAAGCCCCAACCGTAGATTGAGGCGTTGTCAATATTATTTTCTCGCAAACTTATAAAGCGGAGCAATATCATAGTCTTCCCCATTTATATATTTTGCAAGCGTAATTGCCACGGGCTTAGGTTCACCCGAATGTGCTTCATCAAAAACGTTGTAGGTTAAGCCGAAGTTATCTTCTCCTTCGCACTCCAAACGGTCAGCTAAAGTACACAGTCTAAACAGGAAAATCTTTTTTACAAATGGCAGTTCTTTATCCACCACCTCAAATGCTTTTAAGAACTTACCACCGATAAGCTGCTTTTCAGAATCTCTTGCAAAATCGGACCAACCCAATTCCGTATACCATACGGGCATATCCCCTACGCCAAACGACTGCATTACGCCATACAAACGCTTTTGTGTTTGCAGCCAACCATCGTCGATTTCCCCAGTCTTTAAGGAATAGGGATGGAAATTCATGACCTCAAAGAAGTCTTCTTGTTTATTCGATTTTTCCTCACAAATCGAAGGATACTGTCCCGATTGAAGTTCGGAAAACACCTTCGTCAAATACATGGGTGCATCGTCCGTATTCCAAAAACCGGGGAAAAGAACCTTTGCATCTGCATTATATTTCTTAACGCCAGCGTTGGTGTGATAGGATAAATCCAAAACAATTTTCACGACTTCTTCTTGCGTGTAGATATAAGGTGCATTTTCTTCTTTCGTTTTTCCATACGTAAAGCCTTCGCGGTGTAAAAAGTCGCCACTTACACCGTCAGGCTCGTTCGTCGGCTCAAAATAACAAATTTCGGGGAAACGTTGTACAATCATCTCATACAACTTTTTTTGCACGTTTAAAAAACGAATATATTTATCCTTTTCCTTTATGGGATCGGGAACAGCCCAACCGTCGTTGCATTCAAAATCCGCAGGATACAAAAATGACCAGGACAGCAAACAAAAATCTTTTACGCCTTTTTCTTTTAATGCATTTAAGTAAGCGTGCAATCTTTCCGCACGTTCTTCAATAATCGTTACGTTATCATTTTCATCGCAACAAGCAAATTCGTGAAAGCGTAACCATACTCGCATAATAGACACCCTAAACTCACCAGCAAAATGCGCAATAATTTCATTGGTCAACCCCCTGTCGAGGCGATCGTTCACCTCGCAGGAAGTTTCACATAAACCAATTTCAAAGTTCTTACTTTTAGACATTTCTTTTTCTCACTATCACTCTTTTACATACTTGTACAATATGGACAAATCGGCATTTTCACCACGAATATACTTTGCAATAGCAAGCGCAGCCGCTTTAGGCTGTCCTCCATAAAGAGGGTCGTCCTTATTATACATAATACCGAAATTGTTTTCGCCTACGGAGATATCTTGCGTCGTAAGAGAGGTTAAACGGAATACCATTACCGTTTGTACAAAAGGCATCTCCGCTTTTACCATATCGAAGAATCCAATATACGCATCTGCGATGGTTTGTTGACGATGCGGTTCACCCCAATCCGTCCATCCAAATTCCGTATACCAAACGGGTTTACCTCCATCACCGTGATTGATTGCAACTTGGTAAATATCCTTTTGCAACTGCAACCAAGACTCCGTTACGGTATCGCTACCAAAGGTATAGGGATGCCAATTCAAAATTTGGAAATAATTATCGGGATCGATATCACTCTTTTCTTGACCAACAGGTAATGCGCCCGATTCGATTGCCTTGTAAATATCCTCTAAATAGTCAGGAGTGGTAGTAAAACCACAAAGAGAAGGAGTCATTACCTTTGCATTAGGATTCACCGATTGCACTGCCTTTGTCGTATACCAACACAAGTCGGCAATAATACGCGTCTGGTCATATTGCGTATACATATAGTTTGCATTTACAACTTCGCTACCAGCGTGCGTATAACCGTTTTTATGGATACAGCCGTTCCCCTCGGGTTCATTCGCCGGCTCATAATAATCAACTTCGGGGAAATCTTCCGCAAACGCCATATATACCTTTTGTTGCAACTTAAGCCAACGAAGATACATGTCATATTCTTCATACGGGTCAGGAACAACGTAACCGGTCGTCGTAGGATAATCGGCGGGATAAACGAAAGTAGTCGCCATAGCAAGGAAATTTTCTACGCCAGACGCCTTCAAACGGTCTACCGCATCGCGTACGATTGCAATTTTTGCTTGATTGTCAACAATCTCATCGTTTTCATCTATTAAATACAAATCCGCATAGTTAATCCACATACGGAAAGATTTTACCCCAAGACCGCCAGCCATATCTGCAATCCATTCGTTGGTGATACCAGGGTCCAATCCCCCGCCCATATCGCCAAATACTTCGCAGAGTCCATAAAAACCCGATCTATCAAAACCGTAAACGATTTCGTCTTCTTTATCTTTGCAACTAACAAACGTAAAGGGCAAGCAGAAAACACACAAAAGCAAAGCTATAAATTTCTTCCAAATATTACGCATTTTCTCTCTCCTTTTTTACTAAAATCCAAACAATCGGCAACAACGCAAGTACTGCAGACAAAGACATCACCGACCCGCAACCGCTTTCTTCCGAAGAAACGGCATTCATATCCTTCCCCTGAATATTTTCTCTTTCCACCCAAGGACTCGTTATATCCGTTGCCGCATCAAAGTTTCTTGCGACCATCGTTGTTTTGGAATCCAAATTAAACAATGCAATTTTAGAAAGCGCAATTCTGCCGTCCGTAGCTATTTTAATACTTTCCCTATCCGCATACTGCAACCCTTTCACACTGTAAATATTTTCGTCAAGAGAAGCAAGCGGTGTCCCCGCATTTGCAAACGCAATCGTAATTTCATCGGCAACACGATAAATTTCCACCGTAGCGCCATTATACAACAACGGCATACCAAATACAACTTCTTCTGTCTTTATTCCGTCTGAAACCGTTGCTCCGTTTGCCGTAAAGGCGATATTCAAGTTTCCTTGACTGTACGTTAATCCATCAACGTCCCCCAAGGTAAATCTTGCAATATGACTTCCTACAACGCCTTTTGTCGTCAAGGTGTTATTCGTTTGATTGAACGCCGACAACGTATCTCCCTTCGACAAGTCGACACGCAACGTTTGTAAATCCTCACCGCCATTGTAAGCAGAAGACGTAAGCGTTCTCTCTAAATTTGTAACCGAGAAATTATCCAAACGGAAATCTACACCGTTTGCACCGTAAACCGCGACGTAACCGTTCGTTTTTACACCCGTTACTCGTTCACGCACAATCCCCAGCACACTTTCAGGCTCGCTTGCTTCCTTAAAATGCATAGTTACCGTACCGTCTTTAATGATATACATAAAGTTATAGGTAACTGATTTCTTAAACAAATCGTATTCGTTAGAAGCTATGCGCTCGCTATTCGGTATATAAACGATTTCATTGTCAACGTTTATTGTTCGCGTGCAATTCGTCGTATAATAAATACTCTTTCCGTTATACGTTGCAATCCCTAAGGATTGTGCGTTTGTATAAAGATTTTTATAGCTATCCGAGCCGAATTGTAACCCAAAACATTCTGCATCGCACGCGCCTGCACCAGTTGGAGTATTGAAATAATCTTCGGGATTATCGTAATAATAATCACTGCCGACCATCGTCACGTCAAAGCGAACAATACAATCGTTAAATTTCGTTTTAGGTCCAAAGGAAGAATCTGTGGACGCATTACCGAAAAGCGCATATCCGCTTTCCGCAAAATCATAGTTCGCCAATCGTACGTTACTGCCCAAATACCAGTCTTTCAAAGGTACATAATAGGTATAATATTTTCCGTCCTCGTCTTCAAACTCTCTCGTGCCTTCAAAGTTCATCCCCATATCTGCCACGGAATTTTCCGTATAAACGGTGCGTTGGAAGGAAAAATCATCTACAAGCGCACCTTTTCCGCTGCTCGCATAGTTTTCAGCGCAAGTTATGCCCCAATAGCCTTCCGTAGTGCTTACGGAAAACGCCTCCGACTGCCCATTCACCGTAACAACGAGCGTATTGTCATAACGAGCCACAACGCTCATATTAAAAATTCCGTCTGCGGGATTACTTTCAAGTGATTTTTGATCTGTACTTTCCCCATCGGAAAGAACAAGCTCATACCCCGTAAAACCACGCTTAATTCCAACAAACACACCGCTTGCTTCTACGCTGGATTTCGCAACCTCAAAACCCGTTGCAGTTCCCACCGTTGCTTTTGAAAAGTCAAAAGTCGCCGACATTTCATATAAAGTAGAAACTTCCGTAGACTTTGTCTCAAACGCCTCATTATAAACAACGCTTGCGCCAATCTTACTAAGGTCAAGCTGACCTACGGGAGCAATACTTGCCGTTTCCGTCGTGAACGGCGTTAACGCAACCCATTCGGCGTTTTTAACGACATTATTGTTATAAGACATTTTTGAGGAGCTGAAATCATCCGCATAAACCTTTTCGTCACCCTCGTAAACTTCAAAGGATAACACGTCAAAATCTACACCGTAGCTATTAAAGCCGAAGTATCCATCCTGCACCTCAAAATCTTCTATCTTCGATGGTGTTCCTACTACCTCGTCGCCGTCTTTTACTATGTAGGTGATGTCGTATGTGCCGTTAGTTTGCTGTGAAAATTCTAAAACAATCGTAGCGACGTCTATACTGAACGGCGAATATGTAAACATTGTTTGCGTATTTGCCCCGTTTTTGAAGAGCTGCGTGACTCCGTTGGAAAAAATCAAAGCCCCCGAAGCTTTTTCAAAAATACTCGTCGTAGCATTGGGCGAACCAAAGGACAGCGCATACCAAGCCTCACCGTCGGAAGGAAGTCGTTGCGTCTTAACCTCCAATCGACAATCCCCTTCCAATTTATAAGCTTGACAAAGAATATGTGCAGGCCAAGAATATTCCGTGGGCTGTATACGAAGCGAAGAATATTCGGAAACAATATTTGCGTCTGTTGCCGTCCAAACGTCGCTTAAAGCGGCTGTATTGAAGTCATCAGCATAAACTGTCTGCTCTGTAACCGCAGCATCAGCGGTATGTAAATTTATTGCGCCTATCGACATAGTAACCGCGCAAGCAATCGCAGAAATGCCTAAAACGATAGAACGTATTTTCTTTTTTCTCATTATCTTTTCTCCTAAAAATCAACGTCTGGGGTAACCCTCTCTAACAAGAAACGAATACCCAACGTAAACGGCAGCATAAATACCGAGAACATAATACCAAGCGTCGCCGCCGTCAATAAGTTTTCTTTTCCTTGCGATTGTACCATACTGAACATCATCCAAGGAATGGTCATTACCTTATTTTCGTAACCGGGAGATACAGCAATTAGCATAGGCTGCAACATAAACCCGAATACGCTGGTAAAAATTGCAATCGCCCAGGTTGTAATCGTTGGCATAATAAGCGGAATGGTAACGAAAAACATTTCTTTAAAATAGCTACAACCGTCAATTTGCAACGCTTCGGGAATATCCTGCGGAATGCGTAGCATAGCACCGCTCATCAGTATAACGTTCGTCCCCAACCCCATTAAAATGCTGAAAACATAGATAATCGTCCAAATCTGCGTATTATTGGGCAAACCTACGTCCAGCCATTCGTTGGTATTTGCTCCAAAAAGAGAAAATAATTCCGCTATCGGTCCTCCGATATTACCGTCGAACATACTGCGGTATGCCATCGTAAGTGCAACCAAAGAAATAACCGACGGTAAATAGAAAATTACTCGGAAAAACTTTTCGCCGTAAACTTTTTTATAAAACGAATACGCTGTATAAAGCGCCAACGGAAAAATAATAATGTTGATTACTATCGCCCGAAACGTATTGAAAAATATATTTAAATTTCCTTGATTGTTTTCTTCTATGAAAAAATCCTTAAAAAGATCAACGTATCTTTCAAAGCCGATAAATTTCAGCTCGTTATACATATCGTATTCAAAAAAGGTCAACCGTACCGTTTCAAAATTCATATATACCCAAAAAATCAAGAAATGGCTAACGGACAACGCAAGTAAGCACGTTAAAAATATGCCTCGCTTGATGTTGATTTTCTTTTTCTTTTTTATTCCGCAATTATTCAGTTGTAAAGTATTCTTTGTTCCTTCCATTTTCGTATTTATGCTTCCAAGCCGTAATATTCATTCCATTCGTCAAAGCTCTTTTTGAGTGCCGTGTGAACACGAGATACAATTCTATCCGCCGCTTTATCTACGGGTGTTGATCTAAATTCACCAAATACGGTAGAATAATCAACCGACATGAACATAGATACTTCTTCATACAAATAAATAGGCGATACCTTTGTTGCTGTCAGAGGATATTTGATGACGAAATCGTCCGCATTGTAATAAATATTAAACGTGGATTTCTGGAAATCCGTCCAAGCGTACTCTTGGTCTAATTCATACGCATTGTAGCCAAAAGGACGAACAACACCCGTATGCTTCGTAAATTGCATCAATTGTTCTTCACTGCAAAGGAATGCAAGAAATTCTTTCGCCAAATCCTTGTTGGTTGCCTTTGCGGGAACGTACATAACGTTGTCAGTCAAGACACTGGTCAATTTCTTCGCCGTACCATCGTCCTTCGTTTCCGCACCGTCTGCCGTAGGAACGAACATCAACTTAAAGATATCCCCCTCCTTCATGAACGCTTTATATTCTTTTTCAAAGAAGTCGCCAACCAGACAAATTGCGATGTTACCTTTTGCAAAGTTTTCCTGCATCTTCTCTTTCGTCATACTGCCATCGTTGTTGGAATTATAGAGCTTACCGTTATCATCAACGATAATTTTGCGAACGATATCCAAGGCTTCTTTATAACCGCTTTGCTTTACAACATCAACACTGCTCATATTGAAATAATCGTAAAAACAGCCTTCATCGATATATTGATTAGGTTCGTACATACCTTGCAGTTGTGCCCACCATACATAGAAAAGCGCATCATACCAGTTCAAATTGTCAACGGAATACCCCCAAGGAATAATACCGTTATCCGCCATACGTACGTCGGTAAGATATGCCATCAATTCATTTACGGTGTACGGTTCGTGCGTCCACGTCGCGCCTACGCTCAAACCGTCAACAATAAACGGATTGCCTTCTTGGTGCGTAGTGGAAAGCAAAATCGTTTCGTTATAAGCAAGCGACAACACCTGTGAAGCCCAAGGCATACACCAAGTAAGCGATTCCCCACGTCCATAAATCTTTTGACGCGTAAACTGCTTCATTACGTTTTCGTCAATATAATCTTTGACCTTTTTCTTCCCTTGCGACGTTTCCACTTCCGTTTCGTACACCGAAGTCAAATCTTCTACCAAACCGTCCTTTACATACCCTTTCCAGTTACCGTTAGACATAATAATATCAGGCACGTTGTTCGTCAAATACAAGTTCGCTTGGTATGTAATATTGTTGTCGGGGATCATTTTATAGGTCACGCCTTCCTTGGTCGCACAAAAGTCCTTCAAGGCTTCTTCCAACCATTCGTCACCGTAACCGCCGTTGTAATAACGAATCGTCAATTCATTTTCAGCCCCACCTTTATCGCCGCCACAAGCGGAAAGAACCCCGATACAAGAACACGCCGTCAATGCGGCAAGCATTGTAGATATAATTCTTTTATTCATAATATTTCTCCTTACCTTTAATCTTTAACCTTTAATACCGCCACCGAGCGATATTTGCATAATTTGTTCTTGGAAAACCAAGAAAATTACGATAACGGGAATAATCGAAATCATAATCGCCGCGAAAAATTCGGGATAATGATTTGCATAAATACCCGACGTTACGTTTGTTTGAATGGATACGAGCGCCGTAGATACCGTAGGATGCGAAGGTAAGAACAGCTGATAGGAAGCATATTCATTCCAAGAACCTATGAAGCTCAACATCCAAAGCGTTCCCACAATGCCGATTGCTTGCGGCAACATAATCTTTACAAATACCGTAAAATCACTTGCACCGTCAATTTCTGCCGCCTCCATATAAGTACGCGAAACGTTTTTGAACACAGAGTATACAAGCAGGAAATTCATTCCCGTACCGCCTGCACTCGACCATATCAACGAAAAAAACGTATCATATATTCCCAAATCGTTGAAGAACATATACATCGTAGAGGTAGAACCCGTAATGCAAACCAACATCGGTAAAATATGCATAAAATACAATACTTTCTTGCCACGGAAATCAAACTTCGATAACGCATACGCCGCAAACGTTGTCGATATGATCCCCGCCGTAGGACAAGCCACACACAATATAATGGAGTTTATAAACGCTTCGCCCATTGCGAAATTTTCAAAAATGAATGCGTAATTGCTCCATTGCATTTTTTGCGGTAAGCCCCAAGGTGTATTTGAAAACTCCACGTAATCCTTAAAGGAATTGACAAGCAGCCACAATTCTGGGAATATCAAAATTACCGCGTATATACAAAAAATAACACAAGTAACGATCAAATATTTCTTATGCGCCGCCACTCTCTTTGCTTTGCTCATTATTTATCCCTCGTCCGTTATTTTACGTATAAAACGTTCAATACGCAATCTTT
The DNA here is from genome assembly GCA_964564225.1 of uncultured Lachnospiraceae bacterium. GTDB lineage: Bacteria > Bacillota > Clostridia > Oscillospirales > CAG-272 > RGIG1993. Next base: position 4,179 of record CAZMAF010000042.1, on the reverse strand, counting down.
TTCCACAACGTAGCTTGTAATCACTTTACCGTTTTCATCCATAACGATTGCCGTATAACCGTCTTTTGCAAGCGTTGTAAAATCAAACGCCTCGCCTTTTTCCGCTTGAACGGTATAGGGTTCCTCGCCAGCCACGGAATTTATCGTCACGGCGCAATATTCAGCCTTCCTCGCTACAAGCGTAATACCTTCCGTGATTACCGTTTCAAGATCAAAAGTTTCGCCGTTTTCGAGCCAAACATAACCGCTTTCCAACGCATAAGGAGCAACCGCTTTTTCACCGTTTGCCACCGCAATCGTTTGCGTCTTTACACCGTATTTTTTAAAGGTTACAAACGAATACCCCTCGTAATTATCCTCGTCCGCGAAAGTTTTAACCGTTTCCACTTCGTAACCTTCCGCCCCGACCATAATATTGCGAATATTGTCGATTTGTTCCTGCGTCATACCGCATGCTTCAATTAAGAAAGTTGCTGTTCTGTCCGCAAGCGTTGCGCCTGCATAGGTATCAAGATAATCGAAAATATAATCAACTACTACCGTTTGATTCGCCGTTTGTCCCTTATTCCATGCCCCCGTAGTTGCGAACATGGAAGTATAATAATCCTTCTTCGCAGCCTCTTCGCTTGCGCCAAGCAACGCTTTGAGCAACATCGCCATTGTACCCGTTCTATCGCGACCTACGGCACAATGCATATCAATGGGATAATTGTCTTTATCCGCAAATACAGACATGATATTTTTAATATTTTCAAAATAATTGCGATTGTTTATCCCCGTGCCTACTTCAATGGTAGTTACACCTGCACAATAATAAGGCGTATCAAAAACAAAATATTGTTCGCCAAGCCCTAAGGGATCTTCTCTGTTTGCTGAAACATTTGCTTCTGCTTTCCCACGAAGGTCAAGGTCACTCTTAATACCAAGTTTATTAAACGCCGCTTTCCCGGCATCGGTCATTGTTTCCAAACGAGCCGAACGATACACAAGCCCTTGCTTCACATAACCGTACACGGTCTCAAAGCCACCTAAATCACGGGTATTGGAAACGCCTTCGATTTCCACCGTGCGAACCGCCGCATCCGTTTCAAACGAGAAAATAGGAGAATAGGTTTTACCACCGTTTTCAAGGTTGGCAATTACCTGCCAGAAATATTCGGTATCCATAAATGGATTTTCTAATACCACACCAACCGCTTTATCTGCATTTTCCACTTTTTGTACGGTTTTTGTAAACTTGTTATCGAGTGCAATGCGCACAGTATAAGAAGAAACGTTATCTAAATCATCCGACCATTTCAGTACGTTATTCACAGGATAAAAGGCGTCGTTACCTTTGTAGATTTCCACCAAACGCGCAATATGTTCCTCATCGGCATAATTTACACAAGATAAAAATTCTTTATGTTCGTCCGTATATTCAAACAATCCATTCAATAACTCTACGTCTATTGTATCACTTGCCCACCAAGCATTGATTTCGTACGTATTGAAGTTAACAGTTGCGCCTTCATAGGGCGTCACCGCACGAATTGAAGAAGAAAACGCCAAAGGATTATTTTCCGCAATCGCTTTTGTGCTTTTCAACGCACCGCCGACAACGCCAGCCGCAACAACTCCAACACATAAAATAGAGATTAAAGTTTTTAATCCTTTCTTCATACCATCAATCCTCCTTTCTCTTTTTCATCATCAATACGGCAGACGAAAGTAATAACGTCAAACCGATACCGCCAAACCATACCACGCCGGAACAACCGCCGCAACCGCCTGCAACCGTATCCGAACCGCTTACGCTGTCTTCTCCGCTATTTGTGTTATCCGAAGTATCATCGGAAGAATTGTTGGATGAGTCGTCGGGAGGCGTAATCGGTTCATCGACAACTTTCGTGTATTTTACAATATAGTTTGCGGAAGCTTCTACCGTAATTGTTTGTACTTCGGTATCGCCTACGTACAATTGATAAGTATATCCGTCACGGATAAGTATGGTTTGGTCTAAAACCGCCCCGTTGGCAAGCTCAAACGTGTATACGTAGTTTTCTTCCAAGCCCTCACTGGTAAGAACAACAGTGTAAGTTGTTTCTACTTTAACAAATTTAGAAGTTAATGCCAAATCGCCTACTATAACATCGTTTACGAAATCCCATTTAACATCGCCAACGAACCAACCTTCAAAAGTATATCCTTCTTGAACGGGCGTTTCGGGCTCTGCCAACAAATCGCCGATATGATAAATCGTATCCGTTTCTACACCGTCAAAGGTAACCGTTACTTTGTCCGTATCTTCTACAACGATAGTTACGATATACTGTGCAATATTACCCGCCGCATCGAAAGCAGAAAGAGTTACAGTCCAAGTTCCTTCGTTCAGTTTCCCGTCCGTTACAGCCCCATCCTGCCAAAGGACTTGAACAGTACTTTCATCAACCACACCGTCTTTGTTGTCCATAACGTCGATTACGGCTTGGAATACACTGTCCGCAGGCTTCTCTGCGTTCACTTCATAACGATATACGTCTTTACCTTGCCAATAAAGAATAGGTTTCTTAATATCTCCTACTTTATAGTCAGCAAACGCATTATTTCCAGTTTCATTTTGAACACCGATTTTCGTGCCTAAAGCGTCGTTAGAAATGTCTGTCGCTTTGATAAGATAAATTCCGTCGACTGCAACGCTTACGGAAATCGTTTCTGCTACGTCAACCGCAATACGAACAGCAAACCATTCGTTTGCCGTCCACAAATAGGACGCGTTGCCAACTTCTTGACCGTTCACAAACAAAAGAACTCTTTCGTCCCCCGTCAAAGCATCGCCGATAAACACTACTTTAATACCGTCAAATTCCGTCGTGTAATGCGTTGAGAACATCACAGTATTGTCAATGCTATCATTTTTAAGCAAGAAACTGTAAACAACGCTATCGCTTGCAGAAACCGTGCTTTCCAAAACTTCTGCGCCGTTTAATATTTTTTCCGAATCACCGAATAAATCCGAAACTGTTGTATATTCCGCGTCTTCCGTCTCTAACGTATCGGGTTTTTCCGTAGTCCATGCCCCTTTATAAAGATACAGAGTAACCTCTGGTAATAACGCATTAAGGAATTGCGTACGGTCTGCAATATGCAATGTCGTACAGCCGTTGCCCTCTGTCACCAACATATATTCGGGAATGCTGATATAAAGGTAGTTATAACCGTGCGCATAATTTACCTGCACACTGTTGTCTTTCGTGTACAATTCACCTATCGTCTTGCCGTTAATAGTCAACCTTGTTGAAATCGGAGCATTTAAAGAGGGGTTTGCAAGATTGGATGCATTTGCCGAATCCCCAAGATAATCCTTAAGATGTTCACCAAAGCACAAAATCGTATTAGACGCACCTGCAACGACCAAATTATTCCAACCACCCGCGATACCACTATACGGCAAAGGTTCGGGTAAAATTACTTCATAATCCGCAGGCTGTTCAGTCGTCCATACGCCATCCACCAAATATGCCGTAACGCCGCCCAAGGTAAATTCCTTTCCTGCGGTGTTTGTAACCTTCGCGCCTTCTTCAATTACAATCGTCGGATGCGAATATCCGTTGTAGCCGCTAACGCATTTATCCGCAGGCATCCAAAGCAATACTTGGTTTTTGCCCCACAATGCCACACCGATGTGTGCGCCGTTTAAACTAAAACCGGAATGCGCACTTGCCGTATACGCTCCGCCGTCCGGTTCAAAACCCGTCGTATCGTATACCAGCGTAAGTCCGTACGCATTCAACCCTTCGCTGTATATGTGATTTAATTCGCCAAGCGAAACAAAATTAGGAGCATAATTCGTCGTATCCATAATCTCATATCCGTCGGGTTTCGTCGTCGTCCATGCGCCGTCCACCAAATATGCCGTAATACCGCCCAAAGTAAATTCTTCACCTGCGGTATTTGTAACCTTTGCACCTTTTTCAATTACAATCGTTGGATGCGAATATCCGTTGTAGCCAGCAACGCATTTATCCGCTGCCAACCAAAGCAATACTTGGCTTTCACCCCACAACGCCACGCCGATATCCTCACCGTTTAAGCTAAAACCCGAAAAACTGCTTGCTGTATACGCTCCGCCGTCCGGTTCAAAGCCCGTGGTGTCATATACCAACGTAAGCCCATACGCATTCAACCCTTCGCTGTATA
>CAZMAF010000041.1:0-15081 GCA_964564225.1 uncultured Lachnospiraceae bacterium | reverse complement strand
CGAGGTTGAGGATTGTATCCATCATACCGGGCATTGAAGCTCTTGCGCCGGAACGAACGGAAACGAGAAGGGGATTTTCCTTATCGCCGAACTTTTTGCCGGTGATTTCTTCCATCTTACCGATATACTCGGTGATCTGAGTCATAATTTCGTCGTTGATCTTCTTGCCGTCTTCATAATAAGCAGTACAGGCTTCTGTGGAAATGGTGAAGCCCTGGGGAACAGGAAGACCAAGCTTAGTCATTTCGGCAAGGTTTGCGCCCTTACCGCCGAGAAGCTCACGCATGCTTGCGTCGCCTTCGGTAAACAAATACACGTATTTCTTTGCCATGTGTTTTTCCTCCAAAAAATATTTTTTGTTAAAGACCATCTTGCATTATAACATAATATTCAAAAAAATAAATACTTTTTCAAATTATTTACAATTAATTTACTTTTGGATGGATTAGATGAAAATGCATCTTTTTTTTGCATTGTTCCTCTTGCAAATTCCATTATTTTAGGATATAATAAAATGTACGATTGGATTTTACTAAACTAACTATTTGGAAAGGATATCAGGAGCGTTATATGTCTGCATTTTATCAACAGAATTTGATGGATCGAGAAATTTGCTTTACCAAGGTATCAGATTTATTGAATCAGTTAATTATTTCGGAAAGTGAATTAATCGCTTGTAAAAATTGGCTTGATTTTTTTGAACTTACTACTGCTATAACTGTTCGTATCATTATGAAACATATTGAAAACGGCGTAGAATTTTTATCATTGGACGGTGTCGTGATTGCACCGGACGTTACAATTGGAAAGAATACGCGCATTCAACCGGGTACGCAGCTTCGCGGCAACACGGTAATCGGTGAAAATTGTGATATCGGTCCAAATTCGATTATTGAAAATTCTACTGTCGGTGATAATTGTGTAATCAATTCCACTCAGATCTATCAATCAACACTTGACTGTAACGTAAAAATCGGTCCGTTTTGCCATGTTCGTCCAAACTCGCATCTTTGCGACGGCGTTAAGATCGGTGATTTTGTTGAAGTCAAAAATTCAACCGTTGGCAAGGATACTCATGCTTCTCATCTCACGTATATCGGTGACTCTGACGTCGGAGAACGTGTTAATTTTGGTTGCGGCACGGTTTGCGTCAACTATAACGGATATATTAAAAATCGCTGCATAATCGGTAATGATGCATTTATCGGCTGCAATACCAATCTGGTTGCGCCTGTTACAATCGGTGAGAATGGATATACTGCGGCAGGTTCTACAATCACAGATGACGTTCCCGCGGGCGCTCTCGCTATTGCCAGAGCACGTCAGGTTGTTAAGCCTGAGTGGGCAAACCAACAAAAAAAGAAATATAAAAAATAAGAGGTCGTTTTGAATAATATTTTTGATCTTTTCAAACTGATTGAAAAGAAAGACAGTTCCGCAACCAATATTCCCGTTTCATATTTGGTTGTAGGACTTGGAAATCCCGGTCGTGAATATCAGAAAAACAGACATAATGCCGGATTTCTTTGTGTGGAATTGATTGCCGATAAGTACTCGGCTGAGTTTAAAAAAGCGGGTTTTAAATCAGTATATGCCGACGTTACGATAAACGGCGTCAGGTTACTGTTAATGAAGCCGCAAACCTATATGAATAATTCAGGGGAAGCAGTACGGGAGGCGGCACAGTTCTATAAAATCCCGCCTGAACGTATTATAGTTATCTCGGACGATGTTTCGCTTGACATTGGTAAACAACGCATCAAACGAAAGGGAAGCGATGGCGGACAAAAGGGATTAAGAAGTATCATTTATCATTTACAGTCCGACTCATTTCCCCGTATAAAGATAGGTGTAGGAAAAAAACCGCACCCTGATTACGATCTTGCCGATTGGGTGCTCAGTGATATTCCAACGTCTGATTGGGAAACTTTTGAAAACACTTTGAAAAATGCGCGCGATGCAATTGAGCTGATCATTCAAGGCAAAATTGATGCCGCAATGAATCAATATAACGCATAAAAAATGAGCCGTATCTCGAAAGAAGAAATCGGCTCAATTTGCGTTTGTTATATGCAAGGATTTAACATATGATACAAATTCTCAATACTTTCAGAAAAGAAAAAACTTATGTACGCTTTGTCAAAGACTATCTTGCTCGAAAAGGAAAAAAATTTCCTATCCTTGTATCAGGTCTTTCAGAAGGCGCTTCCTGTGCATTCTATGCAAGTCTTGTACATGACATCAAACCAAAAGACGAGGTGTTACTGTGTCTTTTGCCATCTGAAAAGGACATGGCGCGTCTTGCATCAACACTCGAGGACTACGGTATACGCACCATGACGTATACCTTGCGCGACATGGTGTTTCAAAATATAACCTCCTCCCACGAGTTTGAACACGAACGCATCGCAACGCTTGACGCTATCGTAAATCACACCTGTGATATTGTTTTAACAACTCCCGATGCAGCTATGCAATATACCATGCCCCAAAATACCCTTATCTCTCTTTGCCGTACGATTCAGTCTGACAAACAATATGATCCCGACGAATTATGCCAATATCTGATTTCTTGCGGTTATGTGAATTGCGATATGGTGGATTCGGTCGGACAGTTCTCGAGACGCGGCGGTATTCTTGATATTTTTCCTCCCAACTTATCACATCCCGTGCGCATTGAATTCTTTGATATTGAAATTGATCGCATGAATTTTTTCGACATCATATCACAACGCCATCTTGAAGACGTTAAGGAATTCTATATTACTCCTGTGCGAGAGATCGTGTTAAACGGTGAAACCAAAGATTTACTAAAAGAAAAAATACGTTCGGTTGCTGTCAAAACCAAAGATTCTCATGTTCGTGATCTTTTATATCAGGAAATTGAAATGCTATCATCTGATTGCGAACTTAGGTCTATTGATAAATATATATCTTTTATCTACCGTCACCCTAACTGTCTGCTTGACTATTTTAACAAAGATAGCACGGTTATTATCAATGAATACTCTCAGGTTATCAACCGTTTAAAAGCATTTGTTTGGCAAGAAGAAGAAAACATTAAAAATCTTCTTTCCGGCGGTATCATTTTTCCTGATTGCTGCAGCTATTCAGCGTCGCAAAATACTTTTGAATCTTTTGTACGGAATTCACCATCGATTATCCTGAACAGTTTCGTCACTTCGATGGGCAACATGAAGTTAGACGGTGTATTTTCATTCAATTCACAAGCAACAACCAACTGTTTTGACAATCTTCCGACTTTATATGAAGAAATATATCGCTATTCGGGACTCGGCTATAAAATTTATATTACAACCGAAGGCGCACAAGCTGCAAAAAATCTCGTTAGTATGTTGAAAGAAAGTCAATATCCTGCAACTTGTGAGCTTAATGATGTAAATTCTTCTATTTTCGTTATACCCAAACCACGCCTTATCGGTTTTGATCTTCCATTATCCCGACTTGTTGTAATTTCAACAACGCGCGGTATAAACTCGTCAAATACTGCTATCAAAAAAGGGAAGCGAACCGGAACGAAAAAGATTTCGGGCGAGAAAATTTTTTCTTATACCGATCTTGACGAAGGTGATTTTGTCGTTCACGAAAAATACGGAATCGGTCAATATATCGGAACTAAAAGTCTGCTTGTTGACGGCGCTCGAAAAGATTTCGTTCAGATCAAATACGCAGGCACCGATCTTTTATATCTTCCTTGCAATCAGCTTGATACGATATCCAAGTATATTGGCGGTGGGGATGAAAGTACGATTCGTCTGTCGAAAATGGGTGGACATGAATGGCTCCGTTCTAAAAACAAAGTAAAATCAGCCGCTAAAGAAATGGCAAAAGAACTGATCAAGCTCTATGCCGCACGTATCAGACGTCCCGGACACGCATTTCCTCCCGATTCAGCAATGGAGCGTGAGTTTGCCGATAATTTTGAATATCAGGAAACTGACGGACAGCTTTCCGCTATTCATGATATTGCTAAAGATATGGAAGCAAGTCACCCTATGGACCGCCTGCTTTGCGGAGATGTCGGTTACGGAAAAACCGAAGTTGCCATGCGGGCCGCTTTTAAAGCCGTTTGCGACGGTAAACAGGTTGCCATCCTTGTTCCGACTACCATACTCGCTCTTCAACATTACGAAACTTTGCTTTCTCGTATGCGAGGTTTTCCAGTCAATGTAGATATGCTTTCTCGCTTCAAAAATGCGAAACAACAAGCTATTACATTACGCAAGGTAGCCAGAGGTGAAACCGATATTATTGTTGGCACACACCGTCTTTTATCAAAAGATATAAAGTTTAAGGACCTTGGACTTGTGATTATTGACGAAGAACAGCGTTTCGGCGTGGCGCAAAAGGAAAAACTTCGACAGATTTCCGAAAACGTGGATACGCTTACATTAACAGCAACGCCAATTCCAAGAACTTTAAATATGGCAATGAGCGGTATTCGCGATATGTCCGTGCTGGAAGAAGCGCCCGGCGACCGTTTTCCTGTACAAAGCTACGTTACCGAGTACGATGATATTATCGTTTTGGATGCGATTCGACGGGAACTTCGTCGAGGCGGTCAGGTATTTTATCTCTGCAATCGCGTTGACGTTATGGACAGACGCGCTGCAGCTATCCACAAAGAAATTCCGGAAGCAAGAATTGCTATTGCTAATGGGCAAATGGATAAGGACGATCTTTCCGATATCTGGCATTCTCTGATAACAGGAGAAACAGATATTCTGGTCTGTACTACGATCATTGAAACCGGCGTTGACGTTCCTAATGCCAATACGTTAATTATCGAAGATGCAGATAAAATGGGACTGTCGCAATTGCATCAGATCAGAGGACGAGTTGGGCGCTCTTCACGGAGAGCGTATGCTTATTTCACCTATCCCAAAAACCGTGTGCTATCCGAAATAGCCGAAAAACGCTTATCTGCCATACGGGATTTCACCGAGTTCGGCGCAGGATTCAAAGTAGCTATGCGAGACCTTGAGATTCGAGGCGCCGGTAATATTCTCGGCGCAGAGCAGCACGGCAATATGGCAAGTGTGGGCTACGAAATGTATATGCAACTCCTGGACGAGGCGATACTGGAAGAAAAAGGCGTAAAGAAAAATCCGAAACTCACAGAATGCACTGTAGACTTTAATGTCAATGCCTATATTCCGGAAGATTACGTACGCGGCTCATCGCACCGTCTGGAGGCGTACAAAAAGATTTCATTGATTCGTAATGATGAGGACCTTATGGACGTGAACGATGAATTTCTTGACCGATACGGGGCAATACCTGATCCTGTATCTTCGCTCATTAATATAGCATTTTTACGTGCCGTCGCATCACAGTGCGGACTTTCAAAAGTGGAATATAGGAACAGAACACTGATTTTTTATCCGGAAAACATTGATATTCGTGCGTGGAGTGAACTTTGCGCAACCAATAACGGCAAGCTTTTATTATCGCTTGGCAGTAAGCCCTATATTTCCTGCCGTGTTAAAAACGAAGCGTTTGGTCTGGATATTGCGATTAAACTATTAAAGCAATATCTGAAAATAATTGAAAAAATATCTTGAATTTTTCCTGTTCTTCCTGTATACTACTTTTGAGTAATAAATAACGAGGTTATAAAATGATTCGCAAATTTCTTAAATTGGTTGCATTGATTCTTATTTTTGCCGTGCTCGGTTCATTTCTTTTCGGGTGCGGAAATCAAAACCGAACTGTATTAGCAAATGACGGCATCAAAATTGATCAAACCGCTTATGAATACTGGTACATTCAATTAAAAGACTATTACGTCGATTCTTACGCTGATCTCGTCGATGACATTTCACTTTGGAATTCCAAGATGCCGGAAATGGACGTCACTTACGGTGAGTATATTGATACAAAGATACGTACGCAAATCGAGTATTACCTTGCAGGCAACGTTCTGTTCGACCGATATGATCTGAGTCTTTCCAAAACAGTAATTGAAAATATTGAAACTGATATTGATGACGGCATCAATGCTTTTGGGTCGCGCGCAAAATATGATGCTTATCTTGAAGAACGCTACAGTGTCAACAGCCGCGAGCTTCGCAAAATCAAGGTTATGGAACAAAAATTTTTAGCGGTTTATAATTATTTATACAATTCCGAAAGCGGCATTGAAAAAGCGACCGATAGCGAAATCTCAGAGTTTTATACCAACAATTACGTCAGAATTAAATATTATATGGTTCTTAAAAATTATGATTACGTGTACGATCAAGAGGGAAACCGTGTAGTCGAAAACAACGCCTACAAAACAGTTGAACTTGACGAAGCAGGGAAGCTCGAAAACAAACAGCACGCAGAGGAAGTTTATGCCGCTATTCAAAATGGTGAAAATATGGATGTATACCTGAATAAATATTTCGGGGATCTTGCTATTAAATTTCCAAACGGTTACTATGTTCTAAACAATGAAACCTATGTAGCTGCGTTCACTTCCACGATTATCAAGCCCGCTTTTGAGCTTGAAATCAACGGTGTAGCCCTTTGCGAGAACGAGGATGCTTATTTCGTTGTTCAACGCCTTGACCTGATTGATAACGCATATCTGGGTTCTGACCAAGCACAATTTGAATCGATTGCCAGCGATGCTGTTGAAAAAAAATTTATAGAAAAATTTGAAGGGATTATCGAAACAATTGAACGCAATAATGATCTGATCGATCAATATTCCGTTACAACGGTAAAATGATGTATGATGTTAAAAGCAGTAACGTTTAATCTTCGCATGAATACAATGAAAGATGGGATCAATTACTTTTTTAATCGTTCACCTTATATTCTAAAAAAGATCCAAGTGGAAAAACCCGATATTATCGGGTTTCAAGAAGCTACCCGCGACATTCATACATGGCTCAATGCTAACCTTAATGAATATATCATAGTCGGCTTGGGCAGAGATGCCGATTTCGGTGGAGAAGCCAATCCTGTAGCATTTCGTAAAGATCGGTTTGAACTGTTCGGGCTAACACAGTTCTGGCTTTCTGAAACGCCGGAAATTCCGGGATCGCGCTACGAGCATCAAAGTCACTGTCCGCGTATACTGATATCAGTTAAGCTCAGAGATCGTGTTTCGAAAAAGATGATTTACGTTTATAACACGCATCTTGACCATATTGATGCAGAAGCAAGATTACTCGGTATCCGACAGGTGCTAAATGAAATTAAACACGATTATACGAAATCTCCCGCCGCGCTCTTGCTGATGGGCGATATGAATGCAACGCCCGATGAAATTTCAATGGAAGAAATTATCAAATGTCCTTTTCCTTGCCTGAGGGATGCTTCAGCAACAGTCGTTAATACCTTTCACGGCTATCGCGGTGGATCGGCATTCAGCTTTGATGCAGGCAAGAAAATTGACTATATTTTCACCAATGCTTTCGATCGTCTTGTCAGAACTTATGCGTGGGAAGAAGAAAAAAACGGAGTTTATTTATCCGACCATTATCCCGTTGTTTGCGAATTTGATTTTTCATAACACATTCATAACACATAAGGAGATTATTTATGGCTATTAAAGAATTTTTCAAATCGGTTACTGCAAGTGTAAAAACAGCAACAAACAAGGCAGTAAATAAAATTGATGCTACCGTCGACGTACAGAAGCTGAAATACCGTATTTCCAAAAAAACTGAAGAGATCAATGAATTGTACCGCAAACTTGGAGAAAAAATTGTGACATCGGTATATGCCGAAGAAAATTTTGATGAACATATCGCCGAGGCAATTGCCAAAATCGAGGAATTAAAAGAAGAACTTAACATACTGAATGCCGAACGGATTAACAAAGAAAACAATATACTTTGTAAGTTCTGCGGCGAAGAGATTAGCAGAAAAAACGATTTTTGTCCGAAATGTGGAAATAAGCTTTCTGAAGTTGATGCAGAATGCAGTAATGAGGAAAATACGCCATCTGACGAAGAATAAATGGCATTTTTTAAAATATTATAATTTTTATGGATTTTTTATAAAAAAGGTCTTGCTTTTTGTGAAACTATATGTTATAATATCATCGTAATAGAATATTGATGTAAGGATGGAAGAGCGTGAAAACACTCTTCCATTTTTATGGAATGAGGTTTTTATGGCAAAAAACGAGGGAAAGGTGGTTTCCCGTGTCAGAGAGGCTATTGAAACTACCGTAATCGAACTTGGTTTTTCGATCTGGGACATTGAATATAAGAAAATCGGCGCTGATTGGCATTTGACAATTACAATTGATTCCGATGAAGGTGTCGGTATTGATGAATGTGAAACCGTTCACAGAGCAATTGATCCACTGCTTGATGAAGCGGATCCGATTGAAGATGCATATTATCTCGATGTATCTTCGCCCGGTCTTGAAAGGGATATCCGAACAAAAGAACATTATCTGTTCTGCCGCGGAGAAACAGTTAAGATAAGATTGTTTGCTCCTCATAATAAGCGCCGTGAGTTTATCGGTATGCTTTCCTGCAATGACGACGCATCACTGATTACGATTACAGAGAACGATCAACAATTTACGTTTGCTTTTTCCGATATTGCCAAGGCAAATGTATACAGCGAGATATAGTATTTTATCATATTCATATCTGATTTATGAATATAAGAAAGGACAAGGTTGTACTATGAACAACGAATTTTTCACAGCGCTTGAACTGCTTGAAAAAGAGAAAGGTATTCCTAAAGAATATATGCTGGAACGTGTGGAAGCAGCTCTTATCAGCGCATACAAGAGAGAAAACGGTAGCACGAACGTACGTGTTCACATCGATCCCGTAAAAAAAGATGTAAAGGTTTATCAGCTGATGGATATCGTTGAGGTTGTTGAAGATCCTCTGACACAGATCACTCTCGAAGCTGCTAAAAAGATTAGCCGTCGCTATGTACTCGGCGGTGTAGCTGAAATCGAAATGAAAACCAAAAATTTCAGAAGATTGTCTGCACAAACCGCAAAACAAGTTATTATTCAGGGTATCCGCGAAGCTGAACGCGGTAACATTATCCGTGAATACGAAGAAAAACGCGAAGAAGTTATTACCTGTGTTGTTCACAAGATTGACGAAGTAACCGGAAGCATCGTCGTTGATACCGGCACGAGTCGCGCAGTTATTCAAAAAAATGAATTAATACCCGGCGAAACCTTTACTGTTGGCCAGCACATCAAAGTCTTCGTTATGGAAGTACGCAAGGAACAAAAAGGACCCGTCGTTATGCTCTCGAGAACTCATTCGCACATGGTAAAACGTCTTTTTGAACTTGAAGTACCTGAAATCAAAGACGGAACCGTAGTCATTAAGGCAATTACTCGCGAAGCCGGCTCAAGAACCAAAATTGCCGTTTCTGCCAGAGTAGAGGGTGTTGACCCCGTAGGTGCGTGCATCGGTAATCGCGGTATGAGAATCAACTCCATCGTAAGTGAAATTGGCGGCGAAAAGATCGACATTATTAAGTACAGTGAATTTCCTGAAGAATTTATTAAAGCCGCACTTTCACCTGCCACCGTTAATGAGGTTATTCTTGATGGTGAACGTTCCTGTCAGGTGTTTGTTGATCACGATCAGCTTTCTTTGGCTATTGGCAAAGAAGGACAAAATGCTCGTCTTGCCGCTAAACTCACAGGATTCAAAATTGATATAAAAACTAATTGATCATTTATAAATTATGGCAGAACAATTCAAACCCAAAAAGACCATACTCCGAAAATGTGTCGGATGTGGAAACTCTTTTGAAAAAAAATCACTCATTCGAATCGTTCGATCCCCCGAAGGCGAGGTATCGCTTGATTTTAACGGTAAGAAATCAGGTCGCGGCGCTTACCTTTGTCATTCGGTCTCGTGCTTTAAAAAAGCTATTAAATCCAAGCGTTTGGAACGAAATCTTGACTGCGCAATTCCGCAGGAAGTAATAGACAAACTTGAAGGTGAATTCATATCCAATGATTGATAAAGTATTATCTACTCTCGGTCTTGCCAAGAAAGCAGGCAAAATATCATCCGGTACAAATCTTGTATCGACTTTCATACGAAGCGATAAGAAACCAGCTCTCGTATTACTTGCACGGGATGCATCAAATAACACAAAAAAACTGATAACGTCAGCTTCAGGGCATCACAAGGTAGTATGCGTTTCAACCACATATACTATGGAACAATTCTCGGATGCAATCGGCGCTTCCAATTATATATCATGTATTGCCGTATTGGATCGGGGATTTGCCGATCTTGTAACAACCAAACTTAACGAGAGTGATAATCTCTTATCCAAGCAGGAGGTATAACCTATGGCAGATAACAAAAACGATATTAAGATCAATAAACTCGCTCAAGACCTGGGTCTTAAGAGCCGTGCACTCATTGATATTCTCAGTGAATACGGGTATACCGGAAAAACCAATAACAGCTCGATATCCGAGGAAGAATACAACGTCATTATGGCAATGTTGACCGAATCTCATCAGATTGTTGATATCAACGGTTATTTTTCCGGAAAAACACATATTACCGTTGTAACGGAAGAAAGACTCAGAAAACGCGAAGAAGAAGCACGTCTTGCTGCCGAGAAAGCCGAAGCTGAAAGACTTGCTAAGGAAAAAGCCGAAGCTGAAAGACTTGCTAAGGAAAAAGCAGCCAAAGAAAAGGCGGAAGCCGAGAGACTTGCCAAAGAAAAGGCGGAAGCTGAAAAGGCAGCCCGTCTTGCTGCGCAACAAGCAAAACAACCCAAAGACCGTTTTGCCAAGCCTGTTAGCTTCGATAAACCTCAGAACAGAAATGGCGACAATAAAAAGAAACCGGAAAAGAAACCGGAAACCGTGCCGACAGTAACGCGCAAGCCGGTCGAAAATAACAATACGCCTCAGGTTGCCGGAAACATCTTCGGGCATAAAGCAGGCGTTCGTGTTATTGATACCAGAACGACTGCTGTTGATCTTGATAAGTATGATGAGCGTCTTGACAGATTTTCAAACGACGTTCCTTATGAATCTAACGTACAAAAGTTTAAAAAAGGACCCAACAAACCGCAACAGGGGCAGAAGAGCAAAGGTGACCAATCGCATAACAAGGGAGGCTATAAAGGCAATCCAAAGAAACAGCCTCAGCCCAAACAGCCTGTTGTTAAACAGCAGCTTTCCATCACTGTGCCCGAGGAAATCACTGTCGGTAATCTTGCTCAGCGTCTTAAAGTTACCGCAGCCGAAGTGATTAAACGATTAATGATGCTCGGTATTATCGCAAACGTCAATCAGGTTATTGACTTCGATACGGCTGAATATATCGGCACGGAACTTGGCGTAATCGTTACAAAAGAAGTTGTTGTGACCATTGAAGAAAAGCTTTTTGAGGCCGATAACGATACAGAAGAATCACTCCTTGAACGCGCTCCCGTCGTTTGCGTTATGGGGCACGTTGACCATGGTAAGACTTCGCTTCTCGACAGAATCCGTCATACAAACGTTACGACCGGTGAAGCAGGCGGCATTACACAGCACATAGGTGCATACTGTGTAAGAATTAACGATAAAGATATTACCTTCCTTGACACACCCGGTCATGAAGCCTTTACCGCAATGCGTCAGCGCGGCGCTATGGCAACTGATATTGCTATCCTCGTTGTTGCAGCTGACGACGGCATTATGCCTCAGACAATTGAAGCAATCAGTCACGCTAAAGCGGCGGGTATTGACATTATCGTTGCCATCAATAAAATGGATAAACCAACGGCTAATCCCGATGCTATAAAGCAGGAACTTACAAAATATGAGCTTGTTCCGGAAGAATGGGGCGGCGATACGGTATGTGTTCCCGTTTCAGCTCTGACCGGTTACGGTATTGACGATCTGCTCGAAAACGTACTGTTGATTGCCGAAATGAAACAGCTTCGCGCTAACCCGAACCGTCATGCCAAAGGTATTGTCATTGAGGCGCGTCTTGACAGAGGTCGCGGTCCTGTTGCGACTATTCTTGTTCAGGCAGGTACATTGAAAACCGGCGACGTCGTAATTGCCGGCACTGCCGTCGGCAGAGTACGTGCCATGATTGATGACAAAGGCAGAACCGTTAAGATTGCCGGTCCTTCTGTTCCGGTTGAGATTACCGGTCTTTCCGAAGTACCGCTCTCAGGCGACGAATTTAATGCCGTTGAAGACGAAAAGATGGCTCGTGAACTTGCTGAACGACGCAAAGCCGAAGCAAAGCAGAAAGAATTTAACGCGAATGCAAAGGTCTCACTTGACGATCTCTTTGCGCAGATTAAAGAAGGCATCAAGGATCTCAATATTATCATCAAAGCCGACGTTGTCGGTTCTGCCGAAGCAGTCAAGAGTTCGCTTGTTAAACTCACTAATGACGAAGTTAAGGTTAATATCATTCATTCCGCAGTCGGCGGTATTACCGAAGGTGACGTTACCTTTGCATCTGCATCCAACGCAATCATCGTTGGTTTTAACGTTCGCCCGGATAAAAACGCTCTTGACAGAGCCGAGCTGTTGAAGGTTGACATTCGTACCTACCGCGTTATTTACGAATGTATCGACGAAATTTCCGCTGCTATGAAGGGTATGCTTGCTCCTGTATTCAAAGAACAAATTATCGGTCACGCCCAGGTTCGTCAGACGATCCGTGTCCCCGGTGTCGGTACAATTGCCGGTTCTTATGTTCAGGACGGCAAGATAACACGAAGCTCACAAATTCGTGTTATCCGTGACGGTGTTGTTATCTTTGAAGATAAGATTTCCTCGCTCAAGAGATTTAAAGATGACGTTAAAGAAGTTGCTACCGGTTACGAGTGCGGTATCGGACTTGATAAATTCAATGATATTAAAGAAAGCGATATTCTTGAAGCCTTTGAAATGGTCGAAGTTAAGAAATAACGACTTAAACATTCACAAAAAAGCTGTTGCACAAAACTCTGCAACAGCTTTTTTAAAAAGAAAGGATATACTATGTCTTTTTTACCAATCAATAAAACAGAAGTCGATGTGCTCGGATGGGGAGCTCCTGACTTTGTATACGTAACGGGGGATGCGTACGTAGATCATCCTTCCTTTGGAGTTGCCATTATTTCGCGTGTTTTGGAACATGCAGGATTTCGGGTTGCGATTCTATCACAACCTGATTATAAAAGCTGCGATGCCTTTAAAGAATATGGAAAACCTCGTCTTGGATTCCTTGTAACCGCAGGAAACATCGACTCTATGGTGGCACATTATACTGTATCCAAAAAGAAACGCAATGAAGATTACTATTCCCCCGGCGGTAAGAGTGGCAAACGTCCCGATCGTGCTACTATCGTTTACTGTAACCGTATACGCGAAGCTTACGGTGACGTTCCGATCATCATTGGCGGTCTTGAGGCTTCGCTTCGACGTTTTGCTCATTATGATTATTGGGATGATAAAGTACGCCGCAGTATACTGATTGATGCCAAGGCGGATATATTGTCGTATGGAATGGGCGAAAAATCCATTCTTGCAATTGCTAAACTTCTTGACAAAGGCGTACCAATCAAAAAAATACGCGATGTGCGCGGAACGGTTTTCGTTGCCAACCATAACGACCGCATTCATTACGATGCAGTCGGATATTTTGATTATAACATAATTAAGAGCGACAAGAGAGCTTATGCCGAAGCATTCAATATCCAGTACCGCGAAAACGATCATATCAGAGGCCGCGCAGTAATTGAATATTATGACTCAAAAATGATCGTTCAGAATCCACCGATGCCTCCTCTTGAACAAAAGGAACTCGACGAAGTTTATAAGCTTCCATATATGAGAAATTATCATCCTGTATACGAAAATTGGGGTGGTGTTCCCGCAATACAAGAAGTGAGATTTTCTATCACTCACAATCGCGGCTGCTTCGGTGCGTGTAATTTCTGCGCACTCGCCTTTCATCAGGGGCGCGTGGTAACATCTCGAAGTATTGAAAGTGTTGAATCCGAAGCACGACTGATTGCAGAGATGCCCGATTTCAAGGGATATATTCACGATATAGGCGGTCCGACAGCAAACTTCAGAGGTCTTGCTTGTGATAAACAAAAGGAACACGGTGTTTGCGCGGGCAGAAAATGCTTAGCACCAAAACCGTGTCCCAATTTGAAAGTGGATCATACTGAATATATTGAGCTTTTAAACCACGTTCAAAGTATTCCGAATATCAAAAAAGTTTTTATTCGATCCGGAATACGCTTCGATTATTTAATCTATGATAAGTCAGATGCGTTTTTCAAGAAACTCGTGAACGAACATATCAGCGGTCAGCTGAAGGTAGCACCAGAGCATTGCTCCAATAACGTGCTGATTCACATGGGAAAGCCGTCAATTGAAGTTTACAACCAATTTAAAGATAAATATTATATGCTATGCAAGCAAGCCGGAAAAGAGCAGTATTTAGTTCCGTATTTGATGTCCTCTCATCCAGGAAGTACATTATCCGATGCCATTGCGCTGGCTTTATATCTAAAGGAAAACAGAATGAATCCCGAGCAGGTACAGGACTTCTATCCTACTCCCGGAACGGCTTCTACTGTTATGTATTATACCGAGATAGATCCCTTTACAAATAAACCGGTATACGTCGCAAAATCCTATGAAGAAAAGAAAATGCAACGTGCATTGCTTCAATACAGACGTCCCGAGAATGCAGACTTGATTATAAAAACCTTGAGAATCGCAGGAAGGGAAGATCTGATCGGATATTCACCCGAATGTCTCATTCATCCGCCAAAATCAATTCATACACATGCAAAGTCATCCATAAAGCGCACTTCCGCTTTTATTAAAAAGAACCCTCGCAAAAAGAAAAAATAAATACCATCGGAGTAACTGTAATTGTTGCTCCGATGGTATTTTCTTAAAAACTATGCCAAAAGTAAAAAAATAACACGATGACTTGCTTTAAAAATTTTTTTAATTTTTTTCAAAAAAGCTATTGACAAATGTAAAAAAATGTGTATAATCATTAATGTTGCGGCGCTAAAGCGTCTCACCGAATGCGAGAGTGGCGGAACTGGCAGACGCGCACGTTTGAGGGGCGTGTGGTTACA
>CAZMAF010000040.1:0-15096 GCA_964564225.1 uncultured Lachnospiraceae bacterium | reverse complement strand
TTCAATGGTAGAACTCCAGCCTTCCAAGCTGGTCGCGTGGGTTCGATTCCCATCACCCGCTCCAGCACAATTTGCATCCATAGCTCAGCAGGATAGAGCAACCGCCTTCTAAGCGGTAGGTCGGAGGTTCGAATCCCCCTGGATGCGCCAATCTGCTCCCGAAGCTTTTTGGTGCGAGAGCAGAATTTATACGGTGGGTATAGCTCAGCTGGTTAGAGCGTCAGGTTGTGGCCCTGAAGGTCGAGGGTTCGAATCTCTTTACTCACCCCAGAAAAATTCCGAGAACGCGGTTCTCGGAATTTTTTTATCCATTGCGAAGGCAACGGTATATCATCACGTTTCAGCGTGTATATTATCGCCGTCAGGCGTATATCGCCACCGAAGGTGTATGCGGCTTTTGCAAAGAGGATATTTAACGATTTTACTTGTCGATATCCATGTTTTGCGCGTGATTTTTCATTTCCCGAAAACTCATCATTGACAAAAATCGTCAATCTGTGATATAGTATTACATATACGCAACAAGAAAGGAGAATGCTATGTCGTCCTGTACTCTTTGTCCGCGCAGATGCGGTATGGATCGGGAAAAGAACGAGGGGCTTTGCGGGGGCGGGAATAGCATCCGTCTTGCCAGAGCCGCTTTGCATTTTCATGAAGAGCCTTGTATCAGTATGAAAAAGGGGTCAGGAGCGATTTTTTTCTCGGGCTGTACGCTTCGTTGTACCTACTGTCAGAATATTGAAATTTCCTCGGGTAATTTCGGCTTTGACATTACGTCCGAGCGGTTTTCGCAAATACTGTATGAACTGAAGGCGGCGGGGGCGGTGAATATCAACCTTGTGACCGCCGACCACTATCTTCCTTGGATTGTGCCGATTCTCAGACGGGAAAAAGAGCGGCTTATGCTCCCCATCATTTATAATTGTTCGGGCTATGAAAGCGGTGAAATGCTATCCTTTCTCGACGGTATCGTTGACGTGTATCTTGTCGATTTCAAGTATGCCGATAATGCGTTCGGAGAAAGGCTGTCGTGTGTACCCGATTATACCGACGTAGCGCTTTTGGCGCTTGACGAAATGTACCGACAGGTCGGAAGGGCGGAATTCGATGCTGATGGCAGACTGCGCAAGGGTATCTTGCTCCGCCACTTAGTTTTACCCGGCTTTCGGAAAAACTCTCTTGACGTGTTGAAGCTGCTTGCCGAGCGTTTGCCCGTATCGGAAATTTTGCTTTCGTTGATGAGTCAGTTTACGCCGAACGGTATGGCAAAAGAACCCTCGCGCCGTCTGACGCATTTTGAATACGACAGCGTGACTGCTTTTGCCGCATCACTTGGTTTTGCGGGGTATTTTCAGGATTTTTCCTCGCAGAAAAAGGAATATACGCCTGCATTTGACGGCGAAGGTGTAACAAAATCATTAACAATTCCCGATAACTCTTGATTTTAACGATTACTTTGATATATAATATATAATTAAGAAAATATGCCCTGTGAGGTAGGGGGTTTATCCGCTTGAGAAAAAGAAAGGTATGTACTGTAGTACGTAAAAAACGGTATGGAACGTGTTTCAAAACCTGATTATTATCTGGATATTGCCGAAACGGTTGCTAAGCGCGCAACCTGTCTTCGCCGTAAATACGGTGCGATCATCGTGAAAAATGATGCGATTATCGCAACGGGATACAACGGTGCGCCGCGCGGCAGACAGAATTGCTCGTCGATCGGTTTTTGTATGAGAGAATCAATGCAGATTCCTCGCGGAGAGCGTTATGAGCTTTGCCGCTCGGTGCATGCCGAGGCAAATGCTATCATTTCCGCCTCGCGTGAGGAAATGATGGGCGCAACGCTTTATTTGTCCGGCTTGAACGCCGTGAGCGGCGAGCTTGAACCGAGTGTTGACAGCTGTATGATGTGTAAGAGAATGATCATAAACTCGGGTATCGAAACGGTGGTTTTCCGTCTTTCCGACGGCGGTTATCGCGTGGCGAGAGTGGAAGATTGGGTAACCTGCGACGATAGCCTTTCGGGCAAGCTTGGATATTAAGAACAGGAAATGCTATGGCTAATACGAAAAAGAACTATTTAAAGAAAACGAAAAAGAAACGCGCGCCCAAAGATCCGCACGAGAAGCTGACACTGAAGTATTGGCTGATCGGCGCGCTTGTCGTAGCCGTTATCGTGGGAGGCACGGTGCTGGCATCTATTCTGTTGGCGCGCGCCAACGTATTGGAATTTACCTATGCCAACGGTGTTCTGACGCGCGTGAGCGACGGCAGAATTTATCTGAAGGCGGACGAGCCCTTTGAAGTGCTTTTCCCGATAAGCAACGATAAAAAGGGAACTCCTTACGGTGAATGTGAGGATTTTAAGGTTTATAAGGTTGGGTATTATAATCAGTACGGCGTTCTGAAGTCGATGGACGTTGATAACTATCTGACCGATGGCGTTTATTTCTATTTCAGCTATTACGTTGAAACGCCGAAACTCGAGAAGTTTAATGCCGATACCGTCAGAATCGGTGAAATGAGCGCCGACGAAACAAGTCGGTTGTATCTGACTTCTTTTACCGATGAGGATGCGACCGCCTTTGTCGATGAGTACCTCGCCATGAAGCACTATGCCGGCAAGGGCGGCGTCAAAACCTACTGCGTTCAGTTGACCTCCGCTGAGTACAGCTATCTTTGCTATATGCTTTACGCCGTAGAGTGTGAGGACGGAAGCTGGTATATGTATTCGAAGTCTGACAGAACCTCCGTTGCGATGGACAGCGCGTGGTTTGAGTCGCTTAAAACCGTGACCGAGGTTACGACGGCATCCGGTACACAAACTGAAAATCTGACTGCGTCATGAGAGAGTTTTTTGTTGATCCGCAGACCGATATGACTGTAAGCGAGCGGAGGGCGCTTGCCGAATCGCTGTTTGCGATTGAAAAGGTATCGTTTTCCGATCCTTGGAGCGAGAAGGCGTTTCGGGAGGCGTTTGACAATCGGGCGCTCTGTCTGGTCACGCTTTATGAGGACGGCGTACTTGCAGGTTATGCCTGGTACGCGTTGGTCTCGCCCGAGGCGGAGCTTTTAAATCTTGCGGTATCTCCCGAGTTCCGTCGGCGGGGTCTTGCGACGGCGCTGCTTGATTTTGCCGATTGCCGTCTTCGCGATGCGGGTGTTCGGGACATTTATCTTGAGGTGCGCAAAAGTAATTACGCGGCAGAATCGCTTTATCGCGGGCGCGGGTTTACGCCGGTCGGTATGCGGCGGGCGTATTACCGTTTTCCCACCGAGGATGCGATCGTCATGGCACTTCGTTTTGACTGATATAAGGGTATAATTATGATCGTACTTGCATTTGAATCCTCTTGCGACGAAACGTCGGTTGCGATCTGTTCGTTTGAGGAAAATGAGAAAAAGATATTATCCAATAAGATTGCAACGCAGGTTGCCATCCACGCACTTTACGGAGGTGTCGTGCCGGAAATTGCCGGTAGGGCGCATATCGAGGCGATATCCAATCTGACCTACGCTGCTTTTGAGGAGGCGGGGGTTGGGGTTGAGGATATTGATCTTGTGGCGGTAACGAGTGAGCCCGGACTCATCGGCGCTCTGCTCGTGGCGGTCAATTACGCCAAAGCCTTTGCTTTTGCGCACGGTATCGGGCTTGTCGGCGTCAATCACATCCGCGGACATATAGCCGCGACCTATTTTGAATATTCCGATCTGAAAGCGCCGTTTTTTGCCATGGTGGCATCGGGCGGTCATACTTCGTTGATCGACGTGAAAAGTCCGACCGATTTCGTGACGGTGGGCAGAACGCGCGACGATGCGATCGGGGAAGCCTTTGACAAGGTTGCCCGTGTACTCGGAATGGCTTATCCCGGCGGCGCTGAGATGGACAGGCTGGCTTCTCTTGGCGACCCTCACGCCATCCGTTTTCCGCAGGCGGCGATGCAGGACAGTCTTGATTTTTCTTTCAGCGGGCTTAAAACGGCGGTGATCAATTACGTCAACACCAAGCGGCAGAAGGGCGAGGACATTGCGGTTGAAGACCTTGCCGCCTCCTTTACCGAGGCGGTGCTTCGCGCGGTATTGACCAATCTGGAAAAGGCGTATACGAGATTTCATTTTGAAACGCTCGTCGTAGCGGGTGGCGTTGCCGCGAACTCTCATCTTCGCGCGGCGCTCGAGGGTTTTTGTGCCAAGCGTAAGATACGTCTTTGTATGCCGAGCCGGGCCTTTTGCGGCGATAACGCGGCGATGATTGCGGCGCAGGGATATTACGAATATCAAAACGGTAAGCGCGACGGAACTTCTTTGAATGCGAAGCCTACCGTGCGCGGCGCGAACTGATCGCTGCTACCTTGCGCGGTAGAAAAGCAGGGAGAATTTTTTGGTGAAATCTACAAAAAAAATGTTCTTTTTGGGATGGAACGTCTGCGTTTTCTTCGACTTTTTTTACAAAATTCCGATAAAATTTACAAGGGGTTTAAAATTAAGCACTTTTCCACACTTTCCACAAAACCTTTGTGGAAAACTTACCCTTTTTCCGCAAGGCACCGCGTAAATCGTGGGTTTTCGACGGCTTTGCGGTGGATAACCTTGTGGGAAATGTGGAAAAACGCGCAAAAATTCAAAAGTTTTCCACAAGGCTACTTTGTAGAAACAACTATTTGGGATTTTGCACAAAGCCTGAAATGTCAATTTTTATTTTTCGGTATATCGCATGAAGCGTGCAGATAACGGGATGTGTCGGGACGATACATTTGCGAATGAGCGTTGCGTATGACTGCGTATGACGAAAGTTTTAATATTTTAATAAGGGAGAGTATGAGTATGAATATTTACACCGAACAGATTAATGCTGCCGTTGAAGGCTACCGCCGTCTTTTGGAAGGGCAGCTTGCCCGTGTCGAGCGTATCAACCGCGCGGGTGATGCCGTTGATTATACAAAGCTTGAAAAAATCGTGATTGGCGTATGCGGCGGCGACGGTATCGGTCCGACGATTACCGCAGAAACTGCAAGAGTTCTTGAATATTTGCTCGCCGATGAGGTGAAAGCGGGTAAGATCGAATTTAAGACGATCGAAGGTCTTACCATTGAAAATCGTGTGGCGTGTATGAAGGCGATTCCCGACGACGTGCTTTGCGAGCTGAAGAAGTGCGACGTTATTCTGAAGGGACCGACTACGACGCCGAAGCAGGGTGACGGTCTTCCCAATATCGAAAGCGCGAACGTAGCGATGCGTAAGGAGCTTGATCTTTTTGCCAACGTTCGTCCTGTCCGCGTGCCTGCACAGGGGATTGACTGGACGTTTTTCCGTGAAAACACCGAGGGCAGTTATGCCGTCGGCAGTCTTGGACAGAACGTCACCGATGAGCTTGCCATTGATTTTTGCGTGACGACCACCGAAGGTACGAACCGTATTGCCCGTCTTGCTTACGAATATGCAAGAGCGAACAAGAAGGAACGCGTTTCGATCGTGACGAAGGCAAACGTCATTAAAACGACCGACGGTAAGTTTTTAAATCTTTGTCTTGATATTGGCAAGGAGTACCCCGAAATTGTAACGGATGAATGGTTTATTGATATTATGACCGCAAAGCTGGTAGATGAAAAGCGCCGTCGCGATTTCAAGGTTTTTATTCTGCCCAATCTTTACGGTGACATCATTACCGACGAGGCGGCGGAATTTCAGGGCGGCGTCGGAACGGCGGGCTCTGCCAATATCGGAAAGCGTTACGCAATGTTCGAGGCGATTCACGGCTCAGCGCCCCGTATGGTAAAAGAGGGGAGAGCTAAGTATGCCGATCCCTGTTCGATGCTTCGCGCGGGCGTGATGCTTTTGAATCATATCGGTTATACCGATGAGGCGAGCCGTCTTGAGCGCGCTCTTGATATTTGTATGTTTGAAGAAAAGCGTCTTACCGTAACGGGTAGAGATAACGGCGCTACCTGCCGTGAATTTGCCGATTACGTGTCCGAAACGCTTGAACAACTGTAAATTTTACCGTAATAGGATTGCGAGAAAGGAGTTGAGCGTATGAGTCAGTCGGGAAATATCGAAACGATGAATGAAAAAAATCAGGCGATATCCAAGCAGGTCAAAACGCGCTTGCCTCGGTATTACCGTTATCTGAAGGAGCTTCTTGATGCAGGCGTTTACCGCATCAGCTCAGGAAAGCTTGCCGGAATGATGTCGTTGACCGCATCGCAGATCCGTCAGGACCTGAATTATTTTGGCTGCTTCGGTCAGCAGGGCTACGGGTATAACGTAAAATATCTTTTCGCACAGATTTCCGAGATTCTCGGTGTCAACGATAAGCTGACGGCGGTGATCGTCGGCGTGGGTAATCTTGGCCGCGCGATGGCGCAGAGCAATATTTTTTTAAGCCGCGGAATCAATCTTACCGCGCTCTTTGATAACAGCCCTGAGCTTATCGGAAAAGAGATTGCGGGCAAGACGGTTTACGATGCCTCGACGTTGGAAGACTATATTGTCGAACATCGCATTGACGTTGCCGTTCTGACGCTCACCTCCAAGGAGGCGCTTTCGGTTTCGGAACGGCTTGAGAAAGCGGGTATTCGCGGTATCTGGAATTATACCAACGTCGAAATTCCCGCGATGAAGACGGTCAGCGTGATGAACGTATATATGGGTGATTCGTTAATGCAGCTTTGTTTTGACATCCGTCAGCGCGAAGCGGAATATGAAACGGTATAAGGTGGGAAGTATGAAGCTTACGATTCAGTTCGGGCAGGGGGTATTTGCCCTCCCCGAAGCAATGCTCGGTTATACCGATAAAGCAAGTCCTCTGGCACTGAAGCTTTTTTTGGAGCTTGCCGCAGATCGGGAGCTTTTGGCGGAATTTGATATTGCTGCCTTTGCCAAGCGGTTTGCCGTTACGTCGAAGGAAGTCGGGGAGGCGCTTGCCTTCTGGCAGAACGCGGGACTTCTTGAAGGGAGTCCGGCAGATAATACAGATCGTAAAAAGAAGAAAAAATCCTCGGTCGGCGTTTCAGTCAAGACAGCGGAAAACGGCGAGAGCGTGACGGTAGTCACTTCCGACCGTCTGCCTAATTATACGGGAAGCGAGATCGAGGCGATCATGGCGGAAAATTCAGGGCTCTCTCAGCTTATTGATGAATGTCAGCGGATGGCCGGCAAGGTATTCGGCTCGCATGAGATCAATCGCGTGATTGCGATGTCGGATATTCTCCGTCTGGATCACGATGCGATCCTTCTGTTATTTGGCTATGCGGCGAGTATCGGCAAATGCTCGGTGAATTACGTCGTGAAGATTGCGCAGTCACTTGCCAATGACGGACTTGTGAGATATGCCGAGGTCGAGGCGTATATTGCCGCGAAGGAAAAGGTACATACCGTTGAAAATCTGATCCGCCGTCTTGGCGGCATCGGTGCGCGGGCGCTTTCGGCAAAGGAAGCGCGTTTTGTCGCTGCTTGGAGTGAATATGATTTCGCAGAGGAAATTCTGACGCTTGCTTACGAAATTACGGTCAACAATACCGGTGAATTTGCTTTTCCGTACATGAATAAGATCCTTGTGAATTGGAACGAGGCGGGATATAAAACGAAGTCTGAGGTCGAAGAAGCCCTGAACGGCTATCGTGATAAAAAGGGGGCGGGCGAGGACACGAGCTTCGATGTTGATGAATTTTTTGAGGCGGCACTCAAACGCGCGAAAAACCGTCCCGTCGGTACGGGCAAGTAAGCGCCTGACGAAAGGAAGCAGTTATGGCATACAGAAAAGAAAATCTCAGTAAGGTGAAGCAGCAGTATACTGAAAAGCGCGCAAAGGCGCTCGGTACTGCGAAGATGCGCCTTGACGAAATGCATAAAGCGTATCCCGAGCTTGCACAGATTGATGCAGCGCTTGCCGAAACGGGTATCAAACTTGTGGAGGCGATCTCGCTTGGTGCTGACGGTATCACCGAGCGCGTTGCCGCAATACGCCGTGATAATGAAAAATTACAGCAGGACCGCGCCGATATGCTCGTTTTTTACGGTTATCCCGCTGATTATACCGACGTGCAGTATACTTGCCAGCTTTGCGGGGATACGGGGTATCAGGGACAGAAGATGTGTCCCTGTATGAAGCGCGCGCTTTCGCTTCTTGCGCTTGAGAAGGCAGGACTTGCGCCTCTTGCGAAAACCCAGCGATTCGATACCTTTTCGCTTGACTATTATCGCGGCGACGATAAGATCACGATGCAGAAAAATCTTGAGATCTGCCGTGAATATGCCGATAGCTTTTCGGCGGCGAGCGAAAGTCTTTTGTTCCTTGGCAAGACCGGTCTTGGCAAGACACATCTTTCGACCTCGATTGCCGTTGCGGTGATCGACAAGGGCTACGATGTGGTATATACCTCTGCGCCTACGCTCTTTTTATCGCTTGAGGCTGAAAAATTCGGCAGAGAGGCGACCGTTCCTTTTCATGAGGCAGAGGATGCCGATCTTTTGATTCTTGACGACCTCGGTACGGAAAATCAGAGTCCGTTGCACGTTAATTTTCTCTATCAGCTGATCAACGCGCGTATGGTGGCGGGAAAGCCGACTCTCATCAACACCAATCTTTCGGTGCGTGAGATCAAGGAGCGCTATACCGATCGCGTGGCAAGCCGTCTGCTCGGTGAATATCTTGTTCTTGGTTTCGTGGGGCAGGATGTCCGTATGCAGAAGATCGGTTCGTAAAATTCAACTATCCGACACGCTTTGATACCTTTTTCTTAACAGAGCGCGCGTAAGATATACCGTGGGGGAATTTTCCCCTTTGAAAAGAAAGGAAATCCATATTATGATTGAGATCAAAAACCTCGTAAAGCGTTACGGCGATTTTGCCGCTGTCAACGACATCAGTTTGTCGATCAAAGACGGTGAGATTGTTGGCTTCCTCGGTCCGAACGGTGCGGGTAAGACGACCACGATGAGTATTCTGACAGGCTGTCTTTCGATGACATCGGGTACGGTAACGATCAACGGCGTGGATATTTTCGATAATCCCCTGGAGGCAAAGAAGCAGATCGGTTATCTGCCTGAATTTCCGCCGCTTTATCTTGAGATGACGGTCAGCGAATATCTGAATTTCTGCTACGAGCTGAAGGGTTGTACGCTTGATTGCAAAAAGCATCTTGAAGATATCTGCGAGAGAGTAAAGCTCACCCACGTCAAGGACAGAATTATCCGCAATCTTTCAAAGGGTTACCGTCAGAGGGTGGGTATTGCTCAGGCTTTGATCGGCAGTCCGAAGGTCATTATTTTTGACGAGCCTACCGTCGGTCTTGACCCCAAGCAGATCATTGAGATCCGTTCGCTTATCCGCGATCTCGGTAAGGATCACACCGTCATTCTTTCGACGCATATTCTGCCTGAGGTACAGATGGTCTGCGACCGCATCGTGATTATTAACCGCGGTAAGATCGTCGCCGATGAAAAGACAGAGGACATCGAAAAGGTGGTAGCGGGCTCCCGTCAGATTCAGGTAAAGATATGCGGACCGAAAAAAGAAGTTCATAACGCCATTAAGGGGCTTACGGGTATCAAATACTGTGAGGTTATCGGCGAGAGGGAAATGCAGAGTACTGCCTTTCTTATCGAAAGTGAGACGGGACTCGATATGCGTAAGGGCATTTTCAATCTTTGCGCACAGCGCGCTTGGCCGATTATCGGTATGGAAGCGCTGGGTCTTAATCTGGAAGAAATCTTTATTTCCGTCGTTGACGAAAACGGTCAGGGCGAAAAAAAGAAAAAAGGAAAGAAGGGTGACAGATAATGCTGGCTATTTATAAAAGAGAGATGCGTTCTTATTTCACATCTCCTATCGGATATATTTACCTTGCGATCTTTCTTGCGGTATCGGGTGTGATTTTTTCGCTTACGACTCTGACGCAGGGGGCTTCGAGTGATATTACGCAGTATTTCACGTATATGCTCATCAGCTTTTTTGTTGTGCTTCCTCTTCTTACGATGAAGCTTTTTGCTGACGAAAAGAAGCAACGCACCGAAACGCTCCTGATTTCAGCTCCCATTTCGATTACTTCTATGGTTTGCGCGAAATTCTTTGCCGCTTTTTCGACCTTTCTCGTCGGATTCGGTATTTCGCTTTTCAATCTCATTCCCTTTTTCTATTTTGCATCGGGTACGCCCGACGTCAAGACGATCCTCGGCAGTCTTTTAGCGCTCGTTCTGATTGCTGCTGCTTTTATTGCCGTCGGTGTGATGGTTTCGGCACTGACTGAAAATCAGCTTGTTGCCGCTCTCGGCACGATGATGATTATTCTCGTATTCGTGATGGTTTCGTTTTTCAATTCTTCGATTGAATCTTATGCGCTTCGCACTGTACTCAGCTGGATCTCGGTGCTTGACCGTTTCGCGCTTCTTGCCGTCGGACGCTTTGATATCAGCGCGATTGTGTATTTCATATCCCTTGCTTTTTCGTTCTTATTTGTGACGGTCAGAATTTACGAAAAGCGCCGTTGGGCATAAGAGAGTACAGAGAAAGGCTACGATAGGTTTATGAACAACAAAAGACTGAAGCGCGGGGTGATCTCGGTTTCGATCACCGCAGGCGTTCTTGCCGCGGTCATCCTGTTTAATATCGTTTTCTCGCTTTTGTCCAATAAGTTTCTTTGGGTGATCGATACCACGCCCAATGAGCTGGTACAGATTTCCGATTATTCCAAGGAGCTTCTTGACGGAGTGGATGAAAACGAAAATCATATAACGATTTACTTCCTTGCCGCTCCCGACGAGCTTGAAAATTACGAGCTGATGGGACACGAGTCGGGCGAGAGCAACAGTACGTGGGGTATGAGCTATATTTATCACCTTGCGAAGCTGTATGAAAAGGAATATTCTTTTATTTCGGTGGCGCTTCTCGACGCTTCCGACGATGCCGACTATATTCGTGAGAATTTTTCGATGAGTATCGGTATGAGTCTTGGGTCGCTTAACATTATTATGGAAAACCGCGTGGACGGGCTTTCAACCTACCGCACGATGCAGCGTGATGATTTTTTTGTGATCGGTACGGATATCATGTATTTCCGCGGCGACGATAAGTTTACCTCGACCATTCTGTCGCTTTCGGGTCAAAATCCCATAGCGTATTTCGTAGAAGGTCACGGTGAGGATGTCGGTCCTCTTGGCGACGCTGAAGATTTCGGAAAAGCGGAAGGACTTATGGAGCTGTTCCGTGAGGCGGGCTATGTGATCGAAAAGATCAATCTGTCCGAGCGCGATTTTCCGAGCGATAATGACAGTGCTTTTTACGGCAGAGCAGGTGTAGTCGTTATTTACGGTCCTGACAGGGATTTTATGAGCGATATGGACGGCGACGTGAACGAGATCACCCGTCTTCGTAAGTATTTAAACGGAAAAAACCACAATCTGATGGTATTTATTGATCCTGAAACCGAGAAGATGCCGAATCTTGACGAGTATCTCGAGGATTATTGGGGTATTGCCTTTGAGGATAACCTTGTGGTCGTTGATACGAAAGACCCCAGTCTTTCGGGCGCTGTGACCGATGACGGCTACAATTATTATGCACGTTATGAAAGCAATACGGTAAGTCCCGGTTACGCGCTGACTTCCTCGCTTTTGTCACTTGAAACGCTCCCGCGCGCTTTCTTCGGTAAAAGCCGTACGATTGCGATGAATACGAAATGGAGTACGAGTAACGAGCAGATCATGATTTCCGAGGGCATGACCTCGTATAAGCTTGGCGCGGCGTATCTTGTTCCCGAGCTTTCGGCAACGATCGGAAGCGACGGCAGCTATCGTGTTTTCAATACCGATCTTTACGAAGAATATTCCGAGAAATACGAAGCGGCGCTTCGCGAGGAAAAGCTTGACGCATATACCGAAAAGTATTATCAAAAGGCTTATGATCAGCATTTCAAAGCCAACCGTGAGGCATATGAAAAGCAAGGCTTGACCGAGGCGGAAATTGTTGCGAAATGCGACGAATATGCTAAGAAATACGTTGAAAAGCGTTTGTACGATGAGAATTTCAAGCTTTCAGAGTCTGATCCTGCCGCCGTTATGACCTTGACACACGGAAGCTGGATGTATGAGCTTGGCGAATCGGTTGCCTGTTACGCGCTTGCCTGCGGTTCGACCGATTACGCATCGACCGAAGCTCTTGCAAATGCCTCCTTCTCGAATCGCGATACGCTGTATTCCGCTATGTATCTCTTTGGAAAAAACGTACTGCCTTACGATATTGACATTATCAGCGTGAAATCGCAAAGCTCGCTTTCCATCAGTGATTCTATGGTAATTATATGGACCGTCACGCTTGCCGTTGTTATACCGTTGGGTGCCGTTGTATCCTGCGTTATCGTAATGGCGAAGCGCCGCCGTCACAATTAAGGGAGGGTATGCTATGAAAATAATGAAATCCAATCCCTTTCGCAATAAAAATTTTCAATATGGCACTGCTGCGGTCATTCTTGTTGCCGTCGTTCTGGCGTGCGTCGTGATTATTAACGTACTGCTTACGTTTTTTACTTCTTATTTCGGTTGGTACGTTGATATTTCTTCCTCCGGGCTTTTTGAATTATCCGATGAATCGTTTGCTCATCTCGATACGATTGACGGAGAAAAGAATAAGATAACCGTCTATTATATGGCGGATGAAAACACGCTTTCCGCTACCGATTACGGCAAATACGTACTCGGTCTGACTGACGCGCTCAGAAATCGCTACGATTTCATTGAGGTTGAATTTTTTAACAGTATCAAGACCAATCTTTTCGAGGTAGCGGCAGTTTACGGTGAAAAGAAGGAATATGCCGAAACCTTTGAATATCTTTATGAAAACCAAAGTTTTACGCAGGGTACGATGATTCTTCGGAACGACACGTATCTTCTTGACGAAAACGGCAACTATCAGCTGAGTATCACGGGTGAAAAGCAGAGCGATTACCGTGTCAGCACCTTTTCGATTACCGAGCTTTATTCAGAGCCTACCGCTACGTTTATTGGCGATTTTTTCCTGACAGGGCGCATTATGAGCATCTGTCAATCTCCCACAACCGCTTATTTTCTCACCGGTCATGGCGATATTTCCACCCAGGATGACGGTGATTTCGGTAATGCCGAGCTTCTTGCCGATCTTTTGGCATGTTCGGGTTACAGTGTGAAAAAGTGGGATCTTACCAAGAAGGATTTTTCTGCCGATACGGTTAAAGATTCGGTTGCCGTGATTTTTGCGCCGCGCATTGACTTCAGTGCAGAGGAGCTTGAACGTCTTTCTGCCTTTGTTGCGGCAGGGGGACACGTGATGGCGTTTACCGACGGTACGTATTACCGTCTTGACAAGCTGAATGCCTTTCTGGCCGGCTATGGCATTACGGTTGTCAATGCTAAAATTCAGAGCGGTGCGGATGCCTCTCTCGGTGATAACGGCTTTATGTTTGCCGCTGATGCCGTATGGGAAAATCCCATTCTTAACAGCGTGCGTGAAAGAGAGAAAAAAATGGTGCTTTCTACTTGCCGTATGCTTTCGCTGGATACGGATAAGGGCGCGAAAGCGCTTCTTGTGCCGCCTGCATCCTACTCGCTTGTCGGTGTAGATGAAACGAAGCCTGAAAATGCCGCCGCCGTTGCCATTTCGAGCGATGCCTCCCGCGGCAGTGTATTCGTTTCGGGCAGTGCTTCTCTGGCATCGTCGCTTGTGTATTCCTCCGGCTATAACAATCGTAATCTTTTGCTTTCGGTGCTTGCCGATATGGGAGCAGAAGATGTTCTGTTAAACGTAGACGTAAAAAATCTCGCCAGCGACGGACTTGATCTGACCAAGGGTCAGGCAACGGCTGTTTCGATCGTTGTGGCGATACTTCCTGCCGCTATCGTTGCGGCAATTGGTACAGTTATTTATATAAGGAGAAAACGGTCGTGAGCAAATTTTCAAAATCTGATAAGACTTTTATGCAAAAACGCCGTAATACGATCGTGATGCTCGCCGTCGTTTTTACCGTTTTGATTGCAGGATATTTTCTGCTTCGCGGCGTTCTTGTCGATGATACGCCGACAACAACCGAGCCGCCTGCTGTGGAATTATTGCCCGGCGAGGAAGTATTCGGTGATTCTATGCTGATCATTCCCCGTATTGAGCGTAAAGATCTCAAAACCGTTAAGGTTCACAATCCGGCTAATCTGACTTACGGTGAGAATTACGTGGATTGGGGTATCGGTTTTGCCTATGATGAAGAAGCAGGGGATTATTACGGCTATCTTCTCACTTACGATTATACCGAGCTTGACGATGTTCAGCTTGCCTATTTTGTTTTCAGTGCCGGCTACGTGATTTTTGACGATCGCGTGGCGGAGATTACTGCCGACACCGATCTTTCGGCATACGGACTTGAAGAAGATAAAGCAACTCGCGTAGAGATCGAAAAACGCGACGGTACGGTGTATACGCTCTATTACGGTAAAAAAGCGACAAACGGTTCTTATTACGTTCGTTCGGGTGACACATACGTAGATGAAAACGGGAATACCGTTCAGCGTAACATCGTATATCTTCTGAGCTCGAGTACGTCGGACAGTGCCGAGAGTACGTTGATGGCAAAACCGACGGAAATGCTCACGACACGGCTTACCTTGCCCGTCCAGAGTATGTTTTCTTCTTTCATTTTGCAGGATTCGTGGGGTGAATTGCTGCTTGCTTTTCTTCCCGTAAATTCGGCACTTAATATCAATACGGTATTTGGCGGTTCGAGTCTCTATTATACCGTAGAGCTGAAAAATGTCGATGTGCCCGCCGGTTATTTTTCATCCTCCGAATTTGAAACCCGCATTACCGTTTTCGAGGATTTCTGCGGTGATGCCACATTGGAATATGCTACCAAAAAGGTAGAGGGCGTGGATGAAGAAACGGGTGAGTCGTATTCGTATTATACCTTTGACGAAGAAACACTTGCCAAATATTATCTTGATGGCGCAAGCGAGACGCGCATGCTTTTTTATACGGCGATGGGAACAGCCACTTTGATCTCACTCTCGTCTTGTATTCCTTCAGCACCGCTATGAGCGGTTGCGGTAGAATAATCGTTCGCTCGGCTGCCTTGGTTT
>CAZMAF010000039.1:0-16328 GCA_964564225.1 uncultured Lachnospiraceae bacterium | reverse complement strand
TACTCGAAAAAAGCCTACGACGGTCTTCTTTACGGTACGGGCAATACCACCTATACCATCGACCGCTTCTTTGACCGCCGCGTATCGCATCAGACGGTGCGCTTTGACGGCATCGTCAATATGATCGAAGCGCGTATTCAACAGGGACACGATGAATATTACGACACTTTTATCGAGAATATTCCCTGCCGCACCTGTGGCGGAGCGCGGCTCAATCCTATGATCCTTGCCGTCACGGTAGGCGGTAAAAACATTCACGAATTTTCTTCACTTGCCATCAACGATGCCCTTGCCTTTGTGGAAAGCCTCACTCTGACCGATACCGAATATAAGATCGCCAGAGAAATCCTCAAAGAGATCAAAGCGCGCCTTCGCTTTCTCTCGGAGGTCGGTCTTGATTACCTCACCCTTGCAAGACGTGCGGGTACGCTTTCGGGAGGCGAGGCTCAGCGCATCCGTCTTGCGACGCAAATCGGCTCATCCTTAATGGGTGTCATCTACATTCTCGACGAGCCCTCGATCGGTCTGCATCAACGCGATAATTCCAAGCTCATTGAAACTTTAAAAAAACTACGCGACGTCGGCAACTCGGTTCTTGTTGTAGAACACGATGAGGAAACGATGCTCGCCTCCGATTTCATCATCGACATCGGACCGGGTGCTGGCATCCACGGCGGCGAAGTCGTCGCGGCGGGTACGCCTGAAGAGGTCATGCAAAACCCAAAATCAATTACAGGTAAATATCTGTCGGGCAAGCTCAGTATCCCAATCCCCAAAACACGCCGCATCGGCAATGGCAAAACCCTCACTATCGTCGGCGCGCGTGAAAACAACTTAAAAAATATCACCGTGGAAATACCGCTCGGTATGATGGTCTGTGTAACGGGCGTTTCGGGAAGCGGAAAAAGCTCGCTCATCAACTCGATTCTGCATCAGTCACTTGCCAAAAAGCTCAATCGCGCCATTACCTCTCCCGGTAAACACGACACCATCAAAGGTGTTGAAGCGCTCGATAAAGTCATTGCCATCGACCAAGCTCCCATCGGCAGAACGCCGCGCTCCAATCCTGCCACCTATACGGGACTGTTTAACGATATCCGCGATCTTTTCGCATCGACAAACGAAGCCAATGCGCGCGGCTACGCGGCAGGCAGATTTTCTTTCAACGTCAAAGGAGGCAGATGCGAGGAATGCGAAGGCGATGGCGTGAAAAAAATCGAAATGCACTTTCTGCCCGACGTTTACGTTACCTGCGATGCCTGCAAGGGCAAGCGTTACAACAAAGAAACACTCGAAATACTCTATAAGGGCAAAAACATCTTCGACGTACTTGATATGACGATCGAGGAAGGTATGCATTTTTTCGAGCATATTCCGCGTATTCACAACCGCTTAAAAACAATATTTGAGGTCGGACTCGGCTATATCAAGATCGGTCAGTCCTCCACTACGATGTCGGGTGGCGAGGCGCAGCGTGTTAAACTTGCCGCCGAGCTTTCCAAACGCTCGACGGGCAAAACGCTCTATATCCTTGACGAGCCTACGACAGGACTGCACGCCGACGATGTCAACCGTCTTATCTACGTCTTGAACCGCCTCGTCGATGCAGGCAATTCCATCGTCATCATCGAGCATAATCTCGACCTCATCAAAACTGCCGATTATGTCATCGACCTCGGCCCTGAAGGGGGCGAAGGCGGCGGCACGGTCGTTGCCACAGGCACGCCCGAAGAAATCGCTCGGTGTGAAAGCTCCTATACGGGACAGTATCTGAAAACACTGCTTTCATAAATCAAAAACAAAAAATTCTCAAAAGCATTACAAAAATGCTTTTGAGAATTTTTTATTGCCGATCGAATCGCTTGACAGCTTTCAAAGCCGTACCGTCGGGATACTCCCGCACCTCGGCAATCGCATAAAAACCGTTTTCATCATACACACGCAGACGCTCACCGACCATGTAGCGCATACCGATCTTTTTCTGATAGATCTCACAGCCGTTTTTAAAAAGCTTTTCATAAAAGTACGGAAGATGCAGCAAAGGAAACTCAGAAAATATTTCTTCGACAGGACAAAGCAACGCGATACGCTCCTCAAGTGTCATCGCTTCAAGCTCGTCAAGCGTATAAGCATCATCCAGCGAAAATGTACCGCTCTCAAGACGGCAAAGAGCGTGCATCGCGCCGCCGCAACCGAGCTTTGCGCCAATATCGGCGCAGAGCGTGCGGATATACGTTCCTTTGGAGCAAAGAACGTTCAGAATATACCGTCTTTCATCCTCGCGTGCCGCTGTGATCTCATAAAGGGTGATCGGTCTTGCCTCTCGCTCAATGACCTTGCCCTCGCGGGCAAGATCGACAAGCTTTTTACCACCCACCTTCAAAGCGGAATACATCGGAGGAGTCTGTAAGCTGTCCCCTCTCATCGAAAGAGCCGCCGCAAGCACCGACTCCTCAGAGGGTATACCGTCACTTCTCGTCAAAACCGTACCACTCGTATCCTCGGTATCGGTGGTAATGCCAAGTGTCAGCCCCGCGCGATAGCGCTTTTTGTCACTGACGAGCATATCCGATGCCTTAACTGCCCGTCCAATCAGCATGACGAGAAGCCCGGTCGCCATCGGATCGAGCGTACCCGTATGCCCGACCTCGCGCGTATTATAAAACCGCCTGATCTTGCCCACCACGTCATGGGAGGTCATACCCTGTGGTTTGTTCACAAGCAAAATTCCCGAAAAAGTCGCTTTACTGCTCATCGGTTTCTTCTTCGTCGGTAAACTCGGCGCGTACCTTTTCAAGGAGCTTTTCGATATGCGCGCCATTTTCGACCGATTCGTCGTAAACGAAAACAAGCTCGGGAGTCTGTCTGAGATTTAAAGTACGGGCAAGCTGGGAACGGATATAGCCCGTGGCATTTTTCAGTCCCTTCGCAACCTCCTTGCGATCACCCTTGCCGAAAAAGGAATAATATACCTTGGCAAAGGAAAGATCGGGCGCGCAGTCTACACCCGTCACGGTCAGAACAACGTCACGCACGCTTCTCTCTTTGACGTTTCGTATGATTTCCGCCATCGCCTTGGCAATTTCTTCGTTAATTCTGTTTCTTCTGTAAGAACCCATAATAACACCTTTCAAGTATCTTTATCTCTATCATAGCATACCCCGGAAAAAAAGTCAATTATACCCATAAAAAAACCTTCCGCCCAAACGGAAGTTTTTTCGTATGGATTTTTATTTTGCTGAGAAACAAGCGTTTACCGTACCCGATGAAAGCAAACGTCATTTCGTATGTAAGCACTGCAAATCAACCCAAAACGAGCTTTCCAAACTTCTATGTTTTCTCTTTCTTTTTCTGATAAAACCGCGCAAAACGATTGACACCCCCGAAAAGATATTGTATAATAAACGTAACCACCCGATTTTACGAAAGGATGAAAAGCCTTGATTAAACTGATACACGCAGCCGACGTTCATCTGGACAGCCCCTTCCGTATGGAAGACCTGCAAAAAGCACAGGCGAGAAAAAACGAGCTTCGCGCCGCCTTTTCCTCGCTGATCTATTGGGCAAAAACCGAAAACGCCGACTTTCTCATCATCGCGGGCGACCTCTTTGACTCGCCACATCCCACCCCCGATGCCGTTGATTTCGTTCTCTCGCAGTTTCGTCTGATCCCT
This sequence comes from uncultured Lachnospiraceae bacterium, assembly GCA_964564225.1. Taxonomy (GTDB): domain Bacteria; phylum Bacillota; class Clostridia; order Oscillospirales; family CAG-272; genus RGIG1993. The sequence continues at coordinate 12,654 of CAZMAF010000039.1, read as the reverse complement.
GCCTGCCGCATTATCATCACGCCGGGCAATCACGACCATCTGTCGAGCGACAGCGTATGGACAAAATACGAAATGCCCGAAAACGTCACGCTTTTTAAAGAAAGCACGTTATCAAAGGTCAGCTTCACTATGCCGTCAGGCGATACCGTCAATATTTACGGCTACGCCTTCACCTCCCCCATTCTCGATCATAATCCTTTCGCGCACCTTTCACTCGAAAAATCCGACGAAATCAATATCATCGTCGCGCACGGCAATCTCGGCGGTGACAAAAGCAAAGACTGTCCCATCGCCCTTACCGAGATCCGATCGACCAAGGCAGACTACGTAGCGCTCGGACATATTCACAATACCCCCGGTATCAAAAAGGTTGATAACACCTGTTTCGGCTACTCAGGCAGTCTTGAAGGACGAGCCTTCAACGACCGCGGCGAACGCGGCGCATATAAGATTGAAATTTCAAAATCCGAAGGCGTTGCCACCTGCCGCCCTGCCTTTTTCCGTCTGTGCAAGCGTATTTACGCCGTCGATTCCCTGAACGTCACAGGCTTTGACTCCGAAAACGCCGTTCTTTGTGCGATTGCCGAACTGTTAAAAGCAAAGGGTTACGCAAACGATACCCTGCTCCGTCTTGAGCTTATCGGCTCGCTTACCGAGGGGGTCGAGCTGTCCCGAAAAAAGCTGAAGGAACTCACAGCCTCTCTCTTTTACTGCGAAATCATCGACCATACAGTACCCGAATTTAACGTCGAAGCCTTAAAAGAAGACCCCACTATTAAGGGCGAGCTCGTTCGTACCCTCTTACCCTCTCTCGAAAGTGAGGATGAGGAACTGCGCCGCACCGCAAAGCTCGCTTTAAAGTACGGTCTTTTAGCGCTCACGGGCAACGACGTATCGGACTTCTGATATGTACCGCTACTTACTGTTTGATGCCGACGATACCCTCTTTGACTTCGATCAAGGCTCACGCAACGCCTTTCGCGAAGCAATGGCAGCGCAGGGACTCATCGCAAACGATGAAGATTATAACCGCTACGCCGCCATCAATCTCGCCCTCTGGAAACAGTTTGAAAAGGGTGAAATCGAAAAAGAAGCCATTTTAACCAAGCGCTTTCGCGACTATACGGCACGCTACGGCGTCGCCGCCGAGCCGGATCGCCTCAACGAAGACTATAAGGCGGCAATATCAAAGCAAAATATCCTGATGCCAAACGCGCTTGACGTGCTTACCGCGTTAAAGGAACGCGGCTACCGTCTGTTCATTATCACCAACGGCGATGCCGCCATTCAGCATAAACGCCTCGCAAAAAGCCCCATCACACCCCTGATTGAAAAAGTCTTTATTTCCGAAGAAATCGGTGCTGCAAAGCCCTCGCCGAAATTCTTTGAAGCCGTGGCAAACGGTATCGAAAACTTCAATCCGAAATACGCGCTCGTGATCGGCGACTCGGAATCAAGCGATATGCTGGGTGCTAAAAACGCAGGGATCGACGCCTGCTACTTTTCACCCGATAACCGTTCTCTGCCCGACGGCATCCAGACAAAATACCGTATCGCGAGCCTTCTTGAATTACTATCACTTCTTTAAAAATACGTCCGAAAGGAAGAATATCCTTGTTTATCGAAAAACTTTCGATTGAAAGCTTTGGCTCTCTCTCAAACGTAAGCTACGACTTACAAAGCGGAATCAATATCTTTCACGGCAAAAACGAAAGCGGCAAAAGTACCCTCGCCGCCTTTATCAAATTTATTTTTTACGGGCTCTGCGGCAAAACGCCCGATACCTCGATGAGCGAAAAAACGCGCTACACCAACTGGGATCACGGCATTTCGGGGGGCTCGCTCGTCATCAATAAAAGCGGTATCCGCTACCGTATCGAACGCCGCATCACCCCTGCCGCCAAAGCCGGCGGCAAAGAAACCGTTAAGGTCATCGACCTTACCTCAAATACCGAAGTCTTTTCGGGCAAATGTCCGGGCGAGGTCTTTTTCGGCGTTGGCGAGGAGATCTTTTCGCAAACCGCCTTTTCCGCGCAGGGTAGCGGAAGCGTGGTCGACAGCGAAAAAATGAATACCGCCATCGACAATATGATGCTTGCGGGCAACGAGACCCTCAACGTCAAAGGCGCATTAAAAAAGCTCGACGAGGCGCGCGTTTTTCTGCTTCATAAAAACCGCAAAGGCGGCAAGCTTTTTGAAATGGGACAGGAAATGAACGCTCTTGAAGAACGCATTGAAAAGGCAAAAGAGAACGAGGCATTTTTATCCGAACGCTCCCATCTGCTTGACGAAAGCCGCGCTCAGCTTGAAAACAACCGAAAGCTCCTCAAAAAGCTCGACGATACCCTTATCCACTACGAAGCAGGCAGAATTCTCGCCCGCTTTGAAGACCTCGACAACAAAGAAAGAGCATATCTTGCCGCAAGTGAAAACGAGAGCGAACTGATCGCCCGAAATACCGTCAACGGCTTTATTCCAAACGAAGAATACGGAAACGCTCTCAAAGCCTTACGCAGTGAAATCGACATTGCCGAGCAAGAAAAGGCATCACTCCTTTTACAAAAGGAGGCGTTTGCGGGTACTTCACTTTCTGCCGATCAACGCACAGTATTAAAACAACTTGATGCCGACGGCGGCAAAGAAAATGCCATCACGGCAATGCGGACAAAAGGAAAAAAACGCGCAAATGCCAAAAAAGCCGCAAGCTTCCTTCTCATCCTTGCGCTCGTTACCCTCATCGCATCGCTTACAATCCTCATGAGCCATGCTTTTCCCCCTGCCTATGCATATATCGGATTCGGTATCGGTGCTCTTTTTGCCGCGCTGTCACTCGTCCGCTTTACCACCCTCCCATCTTCTGCCAACGTCTTTCGTCCCTATCTTTCCGAACGCGAAGATGAAGCGCTTCGCCGCATCGACGATGCTCTTCGCGCTGAAAAGCTGATCAGCGAAGAAGACGAGCGCTACGCAAGACTTCAAAGCGCGATTGAAAATATCAACGCGAAAATCAAAGAGAAAACCGGAAACGCCAAGCTCCTCCTTGAAAAATGGGGACTTCACTATGAAAACAAGGATTCACTTCTTGTTGGCGCAGACAAAACCGCCGCGCTTCTGCGCGCATTGCGCGAAGCGCACGTCGCCGGGGAAGGCGCAAGAATTGCTTATGAAGCATCGCGCGATGCCCTGAAAAGCTATCAACGCGAGAACTACCGGAAACGCTTTGCCGATACTGCCTACGTTGAGATCGGCGGTATGCCCACACCCGAGGAGCTTGAGCGCAACCGCAGCTTCAGTCAGAAAAAGGAATACGCGCTCAATCAGCAGATTCGCGGTATGGAGCTTGATATTGCAGCCCGCTCTGCCGTAACTGAAAATCTCACCGAGCTTGAAGAAGCTCTGCGTGAGCTGAAAGCACGTTACGACGATTACGCTGAAAAATGCAAGGCGTATATCATGGCTTATGAGGCAATCCGAAAATCCGGCGAAGCGCTCCGCTCACGTATTGCTCCCGCTCTTTCAAAATCGGCATCCGCCCTGATGCAAGCATCGACGGCAGGCAAATACGCCGACATCGGTGTTGATAACTCAATGACGTTGAGCTTCCGCGCCGACGAAGCCTCCCCGAGCCGTGAAGTCGGATTTATGTCAGCAGGCACAAAAGCGCTCACCTACATCAGCCTGCGCCTTTCCCTCATCCGCCTGCTCTTCCACGACGAAATGCCTCCCACCGTCTTTGACGAGTCGTTCTCGTGGCTCGACGACACCCGTCTTACTGCGATGATGTCACTTCTTCAAGTCTACGCCCAGGATGCGCAGGTCATCGTGATGACCTGCTGCGACCGCGAATACGAGGCTTGCCGCGACAAAGAAAATGTTAATCTCATTGAAATTGCACAGTAAAACAAAAATCAGACTGATCATTTCATCAGTCTGATTTTTTTCTACCTATTTTGAAAGATACGGCGAAAGCTTTTCCAGTTCGTTTTCATCAAGATACCGCCATTCACCGCGCGCGAGCGATCTGTCAAGCGCAATACCCGCAAACGAGGTGCGCTCAAGATACACGATCTTATTGCCAACCGCCTCCGCCATCCGCTTGATCTGATGATATTTACCCTCAACGAGCGTAATATCGCCCTCGGTATCGCTCAGCATCGAAATCGAGCAAGGCTTCGTCATAAAACCGATATCAACACCGACCTCGAGAGAAGCAACCTCCTCCGCCGTAATAACGTGCGCAAGCTTAAAGCGATACGTCTTTTCCACGTGCTTTTTGGGTGAGAGCATACGGTGCGCCGCAGGACCGTCGTTCGTAAGAATGAGAAGTCCGACGGTATATTTATCGAGTCTTCCGCAAGGGAAAAGACCGAGCTTCTGAAGCCGCTCGTCAAGAAGCTCCAAAACGATGGGCGCAGACGGATCGTCAGTCGAGGACACGTAGCCCTCGGGCTTGTTCATCATAATATATACGTTTTTCTGATAGCTCACGATCTCACCGAAAAACGTGACAACGTCTTTTTCGGGATCAATATGACGCGAAAGATCCTTGACCGCCTCACCGTTGACTGTCACGTTTCCCTTTTTCGCCGCCTTCGCCGCCTCACTGCGCGATGCAAACCCCGCCTCCGAGATCAATTTATCAATTCTCATATACTTCTCCTTGCATTTCTTCCATACCGTCAGTATACCATACCCCCTCGGTAAAGTAAAGACATTTTTCATAAACCGCGCCTTTTTTTATCAAAAATCATAAAACCAATCCGCTTCCTTAATCAGAAAGTTTTTAAAAAGCTGCGGTGGAACTTTTTTAAAAAAGTTCCCCTGATAAATCGAAAATTTTTCAAAAAAAGTGTTGACAAAGCCAAAAAACAGGAGTATAATAGCGATATCAATCAGGAAAGAAGGAGGGCAAGCACTGTGTCACGCTTTTCGTTTTATTATTTTTACTTTACGACAGCGATGGAATTTTGTAACGCTCACGCCCTTTTTCAAACCGCGTGATTTACGATGCAATTCCACCGCTACTTTCGTTTGGGTAAGTAGCGGTATTTTTTTATTCTATTCGTAACAAGAAAGGAAACCGATATGGAAAAGCTGATCAAAGCGCGAAACGCCATTAGTCAGATTGATAAAGAGCTTGCTTCGCTTTTCATCAAGCGTATGGAAGCCGTAAAAGAAGTCGCCTGTTATAAAGAAGAAAGAGGACTTCCCATTTTTGACTCCGCGCGCGAACAAGAAGTCCTGAAAAACGCATCGTTATCCATCGAAGACGATACGCTTCGCTCCTACTATCTTTTACTGCAAAAAGAGTTAATGCGGATATCAAAAGCTTATCAGCACTCACTCATCAAGGGTGTACGTATCGCATACAGCGGCGTTGCAGGCGCATTTGCCGCCATCGCGGCAGAAAAGCTATTCCCTGAGGGAACACTCGTTCCCTACCGCAATTTTGAAGCTGCCTATCACGCCGTTGAAACGGGAGAATGCGAGCTTGCTGTTCTTCCCATTGAAAACTCACACGCAGGCGAAGTCGGTGAAGTTATGGACCTCACCTATCGCGGCTCACTGACCGTTACGGGCGTTTACGATCTTCGCATCCGCCATCACCTGTTAGCGCTCGAAGGCGCTACTCTTTCAGATATTAAAACGGTTATCAGCCATCCGCAAGCGCTCGAACAATGCGCCTCTTACGTCAAGGCAAACAGCTTCGAACAGGAGCGCGCCGTCAATACTGCTATTGCCGCCAAGACCGTCGTCGAAAAGAACGATAAATCTCTTGCAGCCATTGCCTCGTCAAGCACCGCAGCCCTCTACGGTCTTACGGTACTTGATCATGATATTAACGAAAGCAGCACGAACACCACCCGCTTTGCCGTTTATTCGCGCACCCAAAACAAAACAAGCGCCAAAAAAGACCATGTTTTCGTTTTGATGTTCACCGTTGCCAACACCGCAGGCGCACTTGCCAAAGCAGTCAACGTCATTTCGGCATACGGCTTCAATATGCGCGTCCTGCGCTCGCGTCCCATTAAAGACAAGCCCTTTGCGTATTATTTCTACGTTGAAGCGGAAGGCGACGAGCAATCCGAAAACGGTAAAACAATGCTCCGCGCACTTTCTGCCTGCTGTGACAGCTTAAAGCTCGCAGGCTCATACACCCCAACTGCCATTCTGGAGAACTGATATGACGATCACCGTTACCCTGCCACATACGACCTATCCCATTCATATCGGGCGCGGTATGCTTGAACGTGTCGGCGATCTGCTCTCGCTTGACCGCCGCGTGCTCGTCGTCACCGACGAGGGCGTTCCGAAAGAATATGCCGAAAAAGTCGTAAACGCCGCCCAAAAGCCCCTTCTCATCACACTTCCTCAGGGCGAGGATACCAAATCGCTTCAAAATCTTGAAAAGCTGCTTGGCGTTATGCTTGAAAACGGCTTTACCCGAAAAGACTGCGTCGTTGCCGTCGGCGGCGGCGTAATCGGCGACCTCAGCGGCTTTGCCGCCTCGGTCTATATGCGCGGCATTGACTTTTACAATATTCCCACCACACTGTTATCCGAGGTTGATTCCTCGATCGGCGGTAAAACGGCTGTCAATTTTGGGACTATCAAAAACCCGATCGGCACGTTTTATCAACCGAAATGCGTTGTAATCGACCCCGATGTTTTACAAACGCTCCCCAAACGCCATATTGCCTCAGGACTTGCTGAATGCATCAAAATGTCACTCACTTCCGATAAAAAGCTTTTCGAATTTCTCGAAAAGACTGATCCCACGCTTACCGAGATTGAAACGGTCATCACCGCCTCGTTACAGATCAAAAAAGCCGTGGTAGAAAAAGACGAAAAGGAAGCCGGACTGCGCCGCATTTTAAATTTCGGCCACACACTCGGACACGCCATAGAAAGCGAGCGGGACTCGCATTCCCTCTATCACGGCGAATGCGTAGCACTCGGTATGCTCCCGATGTGCTCCGACTCGGTCAGGGCGCGCCTTATTCCCCTGCTTCAAAAATTCTCACTGCCCACTGCCCTCGCTTTCGATAAAGAAGCGGCAAAAAAAGCGCTCACGCACGATAAAAAAAGCGATCAGGACGGCGTTACCTGTGTTTTCGTAGAAGAAATCGGAGAATTCATCCTGAATACGCTTTCCTATGAAACACTCAACGACTATCTCGACTACTACGGTTAAGGAGAACACGATGAAAAATACTTTCGGAAATCAGTTAACCGTCACCCTGTTCGGTGAAAGCCACGGGGATATGATCGGCGCCGTTCTCGACGGCATTTCCCCCGGCATTGAGATCAATCACGAAGCAATCGCGAAAAAACTCGCCATGCGCCGTCCTTACGGCAAAATCTCGACCGCGCGTATCGAAAAAGACGCCTATACCGTTATCAGCGGTGTCTTCAACGGCAAGACCACAGGCGCGCCTCTGACGGTACTCATTCCCAACGAAAATATCCGCAGCAACGATTATAAAGAGCATCCCTTACGCCCCGGACACGCCGACTTTACCGCAATGACAAAATATCACGGCTACGAAGACTATCGCGGCGGCGGACATTTCAGCGGCAGATTGACAGCTCCCCTCGTCGTAATCGGCGCGATTCTCGCAAAAGCTCTCGAAGAAAAAGGCATCGTCATCGGCACGCATATCAAACGCCTTGCCGAAATCAACGACCTTCCCTTCACCAACCTTGAAACCGAGCTTCCCATGCTTAACGGAAAACTCTTTGCCACGCTTTCCGATGAAGCAGGCAAGAACATGATAAACGCCATCGAACAGGCTGCATCAGAGGGCGACTCTGTCGGCGGCATTCTGGAAACCGCCGTCACAGGACTCCCCGGAGGACTTGGCGAGCCATGGTTTGATTCTGTCGAAAGCCTTTTGTCACACGCCCTTTTTTCGATCGGCGGCGTAAAAGGCGTTGCCTTCGGCGACGGATTTGCGCTTGCCGATATGCGCGGCTCCGAGGCAAACGATGCCTTCGGTGTCAAAAACGGTAAGCTCGTCACCCTCACCAATCATAACGGCGGTATCAACGGCGGTATTTCAAACGGTATGCCCATCATCTTTACCACCGCTGTCAAACCCACGCCCTCGATCTTCAAAGATCAAAAGAGCGTCAAGCCTGATACAATGACGCCTTACACGCTAACGCTCAAGGGACGTCACGATCCCGCCATTGTTCACCGCGTACGCGCCGTAGTGGATGCTATGACGGCAATCGTACTTGCCGATCTTTTAACGGTACAGTACGGCAAAGATTATTTTCTACCTATACAGGAGTTATTATGAAATACGGTGTTATCGGCGAGCATCTGCCGCACAGCTTTTCAAAGCTTATTCACGAAAGACTTGAAAGCTATACCTATGATATTTGCGAAATTGCGCCCAACGCACTCGATGCTTTTATGACAGATCGCAATTTTTGCGGTATCAACGTCACCATTCCCTATAAAGAAAAGGTAATCCCCCATCTCGATTATATCGACCCTACCGCAAAAGAGATCGGCGCAGTCAATACCGTCGTCAACGAGAACGGAAAGCTTTACGGTTACAATACCGATGTACTCGGTCTGAAAGCGCTGATTCAAAAGCTTGGACTAACGCTGAAAGACAAAAAAGTACTGATTATCGGCACGGGCGGTACAGCCAAGACCGCGAGAGCGCTTGCCAGAGCCGAAGGCGCAAAAAAGGTGCTTTTCGTCAGTAACTGCGCAGCCCCCGATGCCATCAGCTATACCGAAGCCTACCGCGAGCATTCCGATACCGAGATTCTCATTCACACCACCCCTTGCGGTATGTTTCCCAATATCCACGGTATTGCAACCGACGAAAACGGCGATCCGCTCTCGCTCGAAGCCTTCCAAAATCCAAAGGGCGTGATTGACGTGGTATACAATCCCCTTCGCACAACGCTCGTACAAAAGGCAACCACTCGTAAAATCGCTTCTGTAAGCGGACTCTATATGCTCGTTGCACAAGCGGTTTATGCCGCCTCATATTTCACAAAAAAGAAATATCCTACCACCGTAATCGACGAAATTTTCAGTGAACTGCTTGCTGAAAAGGAAAACATTGTTCTTATCGGTATGCCCTCGTCCGGTAAAACGACGGTTGGTAAAGCGCTTGCCAAGCTGACAGGACGAAAGCTGATTGATACCGATACCGAGATCACCCTCCGCGCCAATAAAACCATTCCTGAAATTTTCAAAAGCGAGGGAGAGGAGGCCTTCCGTCGCATAGAGTCTGAGGTGATCGCCTCTCTTGCCACAGAAACGGGCGCGATCATTGCCACAGGAGGCGGCGCAATCCTGAAAGAAGAAAATCTGCAAAATCTGCGCTATAACGCAAGGCTGTATTTTCTTGACCGTCCTCTCTCTCTCTTGACACCCACCGACGACCGCCCCACCGCATCCGACCGGGAAGCACTGAAGGCGCGCTACCGTGAGCGCTATCCCCGCTATCTTACCGCCTGCGACGTCAGAATTGATGCGAACGCAACACCCGACGAAATCGCAAATTCCATCCTTCATCATCACAAGGAAAGGTAACCCCATGAAAATTCTCATCATCAACGGGCCAAATCTCAATATGCTCGGTCTGCGCGAGCCTGCGATCTACGGGAACACGACCTATCGAAAGCTCGTCAGAATCATCAAGCGTCACGCCAAAATCGAAGGCGTTACCGTCAGATGCTGCCAATCCAATTACGAGGGCGCACTCGTAACTGCTATTCAGAAAGCAAAAGGACATTACGACGGCATTGTCATCAATCCGGGCGCGTATACCCATACGAGCATTGCTCTGCTCGATGCGCTGAAGGCAGTCAATATTCCCACCGTCGAGGTACATATTTCTGATCCCGATGAACGCGAAGACTTCCGAAAGATCAGCTATATCCGCGCCGTTGCCCTTACCACAATCAAAGGTAAAGGAATCGCGGGCTATACCGAGGCAATCTCGTATATAAAGGAGACGCTGAGATGACAGTCACCATTTTCCCCTCGCGCGCTTCGGGAAGTGTCACCGCGCCCCCCTCGAAAAGCGTTGCCCACCGTATGCTCATCGCATCAGGACTTGCCAACGGTGAAAGCGTGATTAAAAACGTCGATTTCAGCGAGGATATTCTCGCCACCCTCGACTGCCTGAAAGCAATCGGAGCAAAAATACGAACAGACGGCACAACCGTCACAATAGAAGGCGTTGGCGGAGCGATCCACCCCACCTCTGCCTTGAACTGTCGGGAATCGGGCTCAACCCTTCGCTTTTTCATTCCGATTACCGCAATTTCCAAAAAAATCACGTCCTTTACGGGAGCAGATCGCCTGTTTGAACGTCCGCTTAGCGTATATGAAACTATATTTTCCGAACAAAATATCCCCTTTCATAAAGAAAAAAACCGTCTGACACTCGGCGGTACGCTCAAAAGCGGAAATTATACCGTAAAAGGTAACGTATCCAGTCAGTTTATCACAGGACTCCTTTTCGCTTTCCCGATACTTTCGGGGAATTCCACGATCACACTGCTTCCCCCAATCGAAAGCCGCCCGTATATTGATATTACCCTCGATACCCTCAAGGCTTTTGGCATTGAAGCAACGTGGCAAAACGAAACGACGATCGCCGTAAAAGGAAATCAGACCTACTGTCCGCAAAAGCTCACCGTTGAGGGTGATTATTCAAACGCAGCCTTCACCGAAGCATTGACATTCTTAGGCGACAACGTAACGACACGCGGACTTTCCGACACCTCAAAACAGGGAGATCGCATTTTTTACCGCTATTTTGAAGCAATCAAAAACGGTACTCCCACACTCTCGCTCCTTGACTGCCCCGATCTTGCCCCGATTTTAATGACACTTGCCGCACTGAAAAACGGCGCAACCTTTACCGATACCGCCCGCCTTGCCATCAAGGAAAGCGATCGCGGACACGCTATGGCAGAGGAGCTTTTGAAATGCGGCGTTATCTGTCATATTGAGGAAAACCGCATCACCGTTGAAAAAAACACGCTTCACGCGCCGCTTCAAGCGCTTTCCGGACACAACGATCACCGTATCGTGATGGCTCTGACGGTACTCTTAACACGTATCGGCGGTAAAATCGAAGGAGCAGAAGCAATCTCCAAAAGCTATCCCAATTTTTTCAAGACTCTTAAATCGCTCAACATTAGCATCGAGGAGGAAAGGAATACGGTATGACACTTGATCTGAATACGCACATTCTGATCGTCGGACTTGGACTCATCGGCGGTAGCTATGCCAAAGCGCTTAAGAAAAAAGGCTTTCGGGTATCCGCGATCGACACCAGAAAGGACGCAATTGACTATGCGCTCGAACGGGACATTATCGACGTTGGCTATACAACGCCCGATGACGAGGCATTTGCCGACGCCGATCTTCTCATTTTCGCTCTCTATCCCGATATTTTTCTGCAATTTGTGGCGGAGCATCAGAATAAGTTTAAGAAAAACGCCATTCTGACCGACGTTACGGGTGTCAAAGGATGTATCGTATACAAAATCCAGTCAATGCTCCGTGACGATCTCGAATTTATCGCGGCGCACCCTATGGCGGGACGCGAGGTATACGGCGTTGAAAACAGCGATGACCGCATTTTTCAGAATGCCAACTATATCGTCGTTCCCACCGAACAAAATACCCACAAAGCCATCGCTCTTTGTAAGCTGCTTGGCGCAGTGCTGGGGTTTTCCCGTATTTCCACACTCTCTCCCGAGGAACACGACGAAATGATCGCCTTTGTATCCCAGCTTACCCACGTCATCGCCATCTCGCTGATGACCTGCTGCGACAACACGCATCTTGCCGATTATACCGGTGACTCCTTCCGCGATCTGACCCGCATCGCCCGCATCAACGATACGATGTGGAGCGCGCTTTTCGATCTTAACAAGGATGCGCTTTTACGCCAGATGGACATTTTTGAAAAAGAATTCAATTTTCTGAAAACCATACTCAAAGAGGGCGACGTTACGGCAATGCGCCAAAAAATGCAATTATCCACCGAGCGACGCGCTCATTTTGAAAAAAAACAAAATTATTAAAATTAACGGCACCGAAACAACCTTTCGTCTGTCCTGTATGAAAAGAGGTATACACTATGAATATGCTATTTGAAAGAAAACTCGCCATTCCGATGGAGGTCAAGGAAATGTATCCCTTAACGGGCGACATGGCAAATATCGTGGAAAAACGCGATCAGGAAATCAAAAACATTCTCTCGGGTAAAGACGACCGCATTCTCGCGATCATCGGTCCTTGCTCAGCAGACAACGAGGATAGCGTGATTGCCTATATCGACCGCCTTGCCAAAATTTCCGACAAAATTTCCGATAAGATCCTCATCATCCCCCGCATCTATACCAACAAGCCGAGAACGACCGGCGACGGCTATAAGGGTATGCTCCATCAGCCCAATCCCGAAGGTAGCCCCGATATGTTCAAAGGACTCGTTGCCATCCGCGAGCTGCATATACGCGCGCTGCGCGAAACCGGCTTTTCCTGCGCCGATGAAATGCTCTATCCCGAAAATACCAAATACCTTGACGATGTTCTGGCTTACGTCGCCATCGGCGCGCGCTCGGTCGAAAATCAGCAACACCGCCTGACCGCATCCGGTA
>CAZMAF010000038.1:0-16890 GCA_964564225.1 uncultured Lachnospiraceae bacterium | reverse complement strand
CGATGTCAACGTAATCGTCGGCAATGACGGGAATCTCTCTGCCGACGATGGGCAGAATGAGGGTTTTGCCGATGAGATGCTTCGTTTTTTCGTCTTCGGGGTTGACTGCAACAGCAGTATCGCCGAACATCGTTTCAGGACGGGTGGTGGCAACCTCAACGTAGCCATTCTCGCCCTTGATGGGATATTTGATATGCCAGAAAAAGCCGGGCTGATCTTCGTATTCGACCTCGGCATCGGAAAGTGCTGTCAGACATCTCGGGCACCAATTGATAATACGGTGACCGCGGTAGATGAGTCCCTTGTTATAGAGGTTGACGAATACCTCACGGACTGCCTTCGAGCAGCCCTCGTCCATTGTGAAGCGCTGGCGCGACCAGTCGCAGGAAGCGCCGAGCTTTTTTAACTGACTTGTGATGCGCGCTTCGTAGGTATCCTTCCAGCCCCATACGCGTTCGAGAAATTTTTCGCGACCGAGGTCATAACGGGAAAGACCTTCGTCAACGCGCAGTCTTTCTTCAACCTTAATCTGCGTGGCAATGCCTGCATGGTCGGTACCGGGCAGCCAGAGGGTGGAGTAGCCCTGCATTCTTTTGTAGCGGATCAGAATGTCCTGTAAGGTTTCGTCAAGGGCGTGTCCCATGTGGAGCTGTCCTGTGACGTTCGGAGGGGGAATGACGATTGAGAAGGGAGGCTTTTTGTCGTCTACGGCAGGCGTAAAATAGCCTTTTTCACACCAAGTCCGATAAAGACGGTCTTCAAGCTCGTTTGGCGCGTAGGTTTTGGCAAGTTCTTTTTTCATAATTTTTTCCTTTTATATAGATTTTTCATTGACGTAAAAAAACGTCCTGCATCCTGAAAACAGGACGCAAGACGCGCGGTACCACCTGAATTTGCGCGTAAGGGCGCACACTCTTTTCGCGTAACGTGCGATTACGGCTTTGATTACGGTATAAACTTTCACCAAAGCAGCTCGGGGATGACTTCACGAAGGATACGGTATAGCGCTTGCAGCCGTGGGCGCTACTCTCTGTGACCGTTCTTGTCCGCTACTCCTTCCCGTCGTAGCCATTACTTAATGAGTATATCACTCTTTTTTGGGATTGTCAAGGGGATTCAGATGCTTCGTTTGAACTTTTTGAAAAAATCCATACGCTTCAAAGCTTTTGTGACAGAAAAAGGAGGTGATATGCGTTCTCATCCGATAAATTGATAATAGCTTTGTGTTTTCGTTGAGCTGATTGATATGAACGGTACGCGCCTTCGTGAGTACGGTTAACATACGCGATGATCAGATCGGTTTGTTCGATCATCCATGCATCTCGTTTGATGATTGCGAATTTTGGCGGAATAATATAATCAGAAACCCGCTTCAACTGAAGCGGGTTTCTGATTATTCGGAGTCTTTTTTGCGGATGTCGACACGGCGGATTTTACCGCTGATCGTTTTGGGCAATTCATCGACAAATTCGACGATACGGGGATATTTATAGGGAGCTGTGTGCGTTTTGACGTAGGTCTGGACTTCTTTAATAAGTTCATCGGTAACGACCGTACCCTTAGTGGGTACGATGGTTGCTTTTACGATCTGACCGCGTACGGGATCGGGAACACCCGTAACGGCGACTTCAAGAACGAAGGGCAGTTCCATAATTACGCTTTCGATTTCAAACGGACCGATGCGGTAGCCCGAGGATTTAATCAGGTCATCGGTTCTGCCGACGTACCAATAATAGCCGTCCTCGTCGCACCAAGCGGTGTCGCCCGTATGATAGATACCGTCGTGCCATGCGGCATCCGTGGCATCCTTGGCAAGCATACCTTCTTCTTGCGCATCAAAATAGCCGAGGAAGAGACCGACGGGTACTGTTTTATCGGTGTGGATGACGATTTCACCGACTTCACCCACCTTACAGGAGCGCATAGCGCCGTTTTCGTCGGGCGTCATGATCTCTACGTCATAGAGAGGCGAGGGTTTGCCCATAGAGCCGACCTTCGGCTTCATGCCGATGAGGTTACCGACCGCCATCGTGGTTTCGGTCTGACCGAAGGCTTCCATCAGCGAGATGCCGGTGTATTCTTTGAATTTGTTGTAAACCTCGGGATTGAGTGCTTCGCCTGCGGTGGTGGCGTAGGTCAGGGAAGAAAGGTCGTACTTTGAAAGGTCTTCCTTGATGAAAAAACGGTACATCGTAGGAGGCGCGCAGAAGGTGGTGATGTTATATTTTTTAAAGAGCGGCAGAATGTCATCGGCGTGGAAGCGGTCGAAGTCATAAGCGAATACGGCGGCTTCGGAAAGCCACTGACCGTAGATCTTACCCCACATGAATTTACCCCAACCTGAATCGGAAATGGTGAAGTGGAGTCCGTCGCTTTTGACGTTATGCCAATATTTTGCCGTGATGAAGTGACCGAGTGGATAAGTGCAGGCGTGCGCGACGATCTTGGGATAGCCCGTCGTACCCGATGAGAAAAACAGAACCTGTGGATCGCTGCCTTGCGCGGTGTCTTGGGTGCGCGGAAAATAGTCGGGGAAGGTCGTGAACTCAGAGAAGTCTTCCCAGCCCTCGCGGTTTTCACCGACGATGATCTTCATTTCAACGGTGGGTGAGGTGACGAGCGCTTTTTCAACCTCTGCGGTAACTTCACCGTCGGAGGTGCAGACGATACATCTTACGCCGCCTTTGTTGAAGCGGTAGTCAAAGTCTTTCGATAAAAGCTGATTGGTTGCGGGGATGGCAACGGCACCGATGCGGTGCAGTGCAAGGAGTACTACCCAGAACTGCCAATGGCGTTTTAAAACGAGCAGTACGCGGTCGCCCTTTTTGATGCCGAGCGATGCGAAATAGTTTGCCGCCTGATGTGACAGGCGTGAGAGATCGGCAAAGGTAAAACGGCGCTCGGTCTTGTATTTATCGAGATGTAAAAGTGCCAGCTTGTCGGGGGATTTTTGTGCGAGCGCATCAACGATATCATAGGCGAAGTTAAAGCGATCGACGTTTTTGAAGTCGATGTCAAGAAGTCTTCCCTCGGTATCTTCGACGGTGTGAATGAAAGCATCGGCAACGAGGGGTGTTTTTTTCTTCTTTTCGGTGTTTTCGGAAATTTCAGTGCTATCTTCGCTTGTCGTATAGTTCATAGCGTTGCCGTGTGCATCGGTAACGATGGCGATAAAGCGACAGTCTTCTCCACCCGTGGCGATCATACCGTGGGGGTTGGAGGAATTGTAATAGATGGCATCGCCTGCATAGAGAATTTCCTCGTGACCGTCAATCAAAACCTTCAGAGCGCCCGAGAGGATATAGTCAAATTCCTCGCCTTCATGGGCGGCGGTGACGATGGGACGGTTGTTTTCTTCTTCGCTGTATTTTGCGGTAACGAGGAATGGCTCGGACATTCTGCCCTTGAAGTAGGAGGCAAGGTGATTGTATTTGAAGCCGCGACGGCGTTCAAGGGGAAGTCCCTCACCTGCACGCACGATCGAGAAAGAGGATAAGCGCGATTCCTCGCCCGTGATAAGCGCGGTGATGTCTACGCCGAAGAGATTGGCGCAGTTGTGCAGAAATGTGAAGGAAAAATCCTGTTCACCGTTTTCGCAAAGCAGGTAAGTGTCTTCGGAAACGTTAATAATCGAAGCAACCTCTTTCGTTGATTTGCCTGAAATGAGTCTTAGTTCTTTCAGACGTGCGGCAATTTGTTTTAACTGTGTTTCCATATTGTTTGTTTCTTCTGACGAATGAGAAGAAGCTCCTTTCTTTCCCGAATGGAATTTTTTTAGCGATCTTTAATAATGAAGAAAACTATGCGTCGATTTTAGCACCGATGCTGAATTTTGTCAAGAGGATTTGATAAAAAAATACAGCTTTTTCTTCTGTATCGGAAAAATTCACTCCTGCTGAAAAAAATTGACAGGAAAGTATTTAAAAATTTTTAAAATGTTTTGAAAACTATCGACAAAACCTTATTTTTGTGGTATACTGATTATCGAAATTTATCCCAAAAGAAAGGCAAGGTTATACCTATGCGTATTATTGTTTGTGAAAATTATGAAGAAATGTCTGAAAGAGCTGCCAGAATCGTGGCGAGCCGTATGCTTTTAAAGCCCGATGCTATTCTCGGTCTTGCAACCGGCTCAACGCCCATCGGTATGTATGATGAGCTTGTGAAGATGAATCAGAATAAGGTGATTGATTTTTCGAAGATCACGACCTTCAATCTCGATGAATATTATCCTATTTCGCCCGAAAACGATCAGAGCTACCGTTATTTTATGAACGAGCATCTTTTCAGCCGCGTTAATATTGTTCCCGGGGCAACGCATGTTCCGAGGGGTGACGCAGCCGATCCTGAGGCAGAGTGCCGCGCTTATGAGGCGGCGATCGACGCGGCGGGCGGTATTGATCTTCAGGTGCTTGGTATCGGTCAGAACGGTCATATCGGCTTTAACGAGCCAGACGAAAATCTCGTTACCGTAACGCACGTTACCTCGCTTACCGACAGCACGATTGACGCGAACGCCCGCTTTTTTGAAAAGCGCGAGGACGTTCCCACGAAGGCTTTGACGATGGGTATGGCGAGCATTATGAAGGCAAAGACTATCATTCTCCTGGCAAGCGGTAAGTCGAAGGCGGCAGTCGTTGCACGTTTGCTTGATGAAACTATCACCACCGAAATTCCTGCAACCCTTCTCAAATGTCACCCTGATGTTATTCTTCTTTGCGATAAGGATGCGTATATTTCCTGACTTAAAAGCTTGAAAACACGGCAAAGCCATGGCTTTGCCGTGTTTTTTTTGTATGTTACGGTCTAATTTTTACGAAAATTCTTGAAAAATATGTAAAGTCGTGCTATACTATTTTATCATGGCTATTATCGGTAAAAAGGAAGTGTCAGAATGAGATTGACCGAGCTTTTCACAAAAAAGGCATGCACCTTATCGTTTGAGGTGTTTCCGCCAAAAAATGAATCGACTTATGAATCGGTATCGAAGGCGGCAGGGAAAATTGCCGCTCTGAAGCCCGACTATATGAGCGTAACCTACGGTGCGGGGGGCAGTAACGCCGGATTGGCGACGGCGATCGCGACCGAGCTTGAGCGAGAGTACGGTGTGACGGCGCTTGCGCATTTCAGCTGTATTTCTTCGAGCCGTGAGAGTGTTTTGGCACATCTCGATCTTTTGCGTAAAGCGGGTATTGAGAATATTCTCGCCTTGCGCGGTGATTTGCCTGATGGCTTTGATGTAAAGTCGCTTGAATACCGCTATGCTTCCGATCTTATTGCCGAGATCAAGCGGCGCGGCGATTTCTGTGTGGGTGGCGCTTGCTATCCCGAAGGACATCCTGAATCGCCTTCGATGAAGGCGGATATTGAGGCGATCCGCAAAAAAGTGGATGCAGGCTGTGAATTTTTGACGACTCAGATGTTTTTTGATAACAATATTTTATACAACTATCTGTTCAAGCTGCGCGATGCGGGCATCGACGTGCCGATCGTGGCGGGTGTGATGCCTGTCATCAATCCCAGGAGTATCAAGCGCATCTGCGCGATTTCGGGCATGGCGCTTCCTTCGCGTTTCAAAATGATCATCGACCGTTACGGTGATTATCCGGAGGCGATGAAGCAGGCGGGGATTGCGTACGCCACTGAGCAGATCATTGATCTTTATGCCAACGGCGTGAAGGCGGTTCATGTTTACGCAATGAACCGTCCCGACGTTGCCGAGGCGATCAAGAATAATTTGTCGGCAATTATTTCGTAAGGGGCAAAGACTATGGGTTTTATCAAGGCGTTACATTCACGGGTGCTTGCGTTTGACGGCGGTACCGGCTCACTGCTCGTTGCGCGCGGGCTTGCGGCGGGTGAGTTTCCCGAGCGTTGGAATCTGGAGCATCCCGAAATAATTAAAGAGCTTCATAAGGGTTATATCGCCGCAGGGGCAGACGTGATCAAGACGAACACCTTTGGGGCGTACCGGCATAAATTTCAAGAGGAACAGACTACCGTAGTCCGCGCGGCGATTGACTGTGCCACGGCTGCGCGTGATGAAATGGGCAAGAGCACGATGATTGCCCTTGACGTGGGCCCGCTCGGCAAGCTGATCGAGCCGTTGGGTACTATGACGTTTGACGAGGCGGTTACTGCTTTCGGTGAGCTGATCGCATGCGGTAAGGATGGTTGCGATCTGATCCTGATTGAAACGATGAGCGATCTTTACGAGCTGAAGGCGGCTGTCGTTGCGGCAAAAGAAGTGTCAGCGCTTCCGATCGTGGCAACGGTCGCACTCGATGCGCGCGGTAAGCTTCTGACGGGCGCTGACGTTTCGACGGTGGTAGCGCTTCTGGAGGGACTTGGCGTTACAGCGCTCGGCGTGAACTGCGGATTCGGTCCGAAGGCGCTGTTACCTTACGTTTGCGAAATTCTTGCTGCGGCTTCCGTTCCCGTCGTCGTCAATCCCAATGCGGGGCTTCCCGAAATGAAGGATGGCAAGGCGGTTTATTCATTGACACCGACGGCTTTTGCCGAGGAAATGCGCGAAATGCTCGCTCTTGGCGTTTCGATGGTGGGCGGTTGCTGCGGTACGACACCGGAGCATATCGCGGCGATTTATTCTGACGTTCTGAAAACACCTTTGCCGCAGATTGAAAATAAGAACCGTACGGTTGTGACGGGTTACACGCGCAGTGTTCTTATCGGTGAGGGTGTGACACTTATTGGCGAGCGCCTCAATCCCACGGGAAAGGCAAAGCTGAAGGCGGCGCTCCGCGAGGGGAATATGGGTTATCTCGTTGAGGAAGGTATCACGCAGGTCGAAAAGGGCGCGGATATTCTCGATGTAAACGTAGGGCTTCCCGAACTTGATGAAAAAACGGTGCTTGTCAAGGCGATGCGCGCCTTGCAGGAGGTTACCGATACGCCTTTACAGCTCGATACTTCAAATGCCGGGGCGATGGCACTTGCTTGCCGTTATTACAACGGAAAGCCGCTTTTAAATTCTGTCAACGGTAAAAAAGAAAGTATGGATGCTGTTTTTCCGATTGCAAAAGCGTACGGCGGCGTGATGATTGCTCTGACACTTGATGAAAACGGTATTCCCGACAGCGTTTGCGGCAGAGTGGAAATTGCTGAGCGCATTCTTGCCGAAGGCCGCCGTTACGGATTTTCGGAAAAGGATTTTATTTTTGATCCGTTAGTGCTCGCGGCGTCCTCCGATCCGAATGCCGCGCTCGTGACACTCGGTACGGTCAAGGCACTGTCCGAGCGCTCACTTCGCACCTCGCTTGGTGTGTCGAATATTTCCTTCGGTCTTCCCGAGCGGGAGAAGATCAACGGTACGTTTTTTGCGATGGCTATGCAGGCGGGACTTTCCGCTGCCATTATGAATCCTTATTCCGACACGATGATGACCGCTTACCGTGCCTTTATGCTTCTTTCGGGCAAGGATGAGGGTGCAAAAGCGTATATGGCATCGCTTGCGGGCGCTGACAAAGACGTTCACGAGGGGTTGAAGGGCGCAATCGTTAAGGGCCTTTGCGATAAAGCCGAGAGTCTTGTGTCAGAGCTTCTGGCAACTAAAGCGCCGCTTGCCATTATTGCAGAGGAAATCGTTCCTGCGCTTGATATTGTGGGTGAGGGTTTTGAAAAGGGAAGATATTTTCTTCCGCAGCTTCTCGCTTCTGCGGAGGCGGCAAAGAGTGCTTTTGCAAAGATCAAAGAGGCGATGCCTGCCGCTAAAGAAAACGGTAAGCGGGTGATCCTTGCGACTGTGCGCGGCGATATTCACGATATTGGTAAAAATATTGTGAAGGTCATGCTTGAGAATTATGGCTTTTCGGTGATTGATCTCGGCCGTGACGTGCCGGTCGAAACGGTGGTTTCGGCAATCCGTGAGCATGACGTAAGGCTTGTCGGACTGTCGGCGTTGATGACGACGACGGTGTCTTCTATGGCGGACACGATCAGCGCGATCCGCAAGCAAGGACTAAACTGTAAGATCGTGGTGGGCGGCGCGGTTTTGACCGAGGAATACGCCGAAATGATCGGCGCGGATTATTACGCTAAGGATGCGATGGCAACCGTGCGTATTGCCGAGTCGGTTTTGTGATTCCAATAGAAAAAGGCAAGAGCCTTTGGCCTTGCCTTTGGTTTTATCGGAATTTTACGCGGGGAGGAAGGTAAACGATACCGTACCACGCCGTGGGCAGCGAGCCTTTTTCGATCTCGCAGGTGATAGTTTCGCCGTCTGAGTAGAAGATAACCGTTCCCATCAGGTCGGTGCGGTAAAGCTTGTTGGTATAATCGTCGATGCGGTCTATCGCGCCTGCGGTGGGGTGACCGTATGTGTTGCCTTCTCCGCAGGAAAAGATCGCGTATTCGGGGGTAACAAGCTGCATTAGTTCTTTGCTGCTTGCATTGTTTGCGCCGTGATGTCCCGCCTTATACACGTCGGCATCGAGCTTTTTGCCGTAGTTTGCAATCATTTCCGCTTCGCGCTCGTTTTCGGCATCTCCTGTGAAGAGAAATTTATTTTTGCCAAAGGTGAGCATAATGCAAAGGCTTTTTTCATTGGAGTCGGAGGGAAGATCGGTTGAGGAAACGAGAAATTCGATCGTGACGTCACCCATTGTGAGTATATCGCCTGCTTCGGGATGCATAATGGCAGAGCCCTCCGCTTCCACATCGAGCAGAAGGTTTTGTCCCGTTTTGTTGTGGGGTGTGCAATTGGGTTTAATGACCGTTTTAACCTCGCAAAGCTCCAGCACTTCGTCGCCGCCGCCGATATGGTCGAGGTCGTAATGCGTGAACATCAGGTAGTCAAGCTTCGTAATATTGTACTTTTGCAGATAATCCGCTGCCATTTCATCTTCGCCCGCATCAATTAAGAAGGTCTCGCCGTTTGGCGCGACGATCAGGGTGGCGTCGCCCTGTCCAACGTCTATGTAGTAGACGGCTACCGTACCTTCGGGAATGACGATTTCCCCTGTATTGTCGCTTTGTGAAAAGGCGTTTTCAAGGACGGTCATCCATTCGTCAATGACGGTAATTTCGCGCAGTGTGGGGAAAGCGTATGTCGCTGCCGTGATGAGCGCAAGTACTATGATGAGGATGAGAAGGATCGTTAAGGATAGGTTAATCTGGGATTTTGTGTATTTTTTCTTTTTCTTGTTCGTTCGTTTAGCCATAGTGACCTCCTTGATGTTCTGACTGTATTTTATCATAACCGACAGAAAAAAACAAGGTTTTTGAAAGGATTTTTTGCGATGACACAGAATGAGCTTGATGTTTATTATATGGAAAGAGCGCTTGTTCTTGCCAAAGAGGCTGAAAAGCGCGGGGAAGTGCCGATCGGTGCAGTGGTCGTCTGGAAAGACGAAGCGTATCCTGACGGACGTATCGTCGGTGAGGGCTACAATCGGAGAGAGAGCGATAAAAATGCGCTCTATCATGCGGAAATTCTTGCCATTGATGAGGCGTGTAAGACACTCGGCGGTTGGCGACTGCATAAGGGAACGCTATACGTCACGGTTGAGCCCTGTGTGATGTGCGCAGGGGCTATCGTTAACTCCCGGATCAGGCGCGTGGTATTTGGCGCAGTTGATCCCCGTTTTGGCGCGATGGGTTCGCTTTGCGACGTGACTGCGCTCGGTTTTAACCATACGCCCGAGGTGACGGGCGGTGTGCTTGCGAGTGAATCTGAGGATCTGATGAAGCGCTTTTTCCTGTCGCTTCGCTCAAAACGTCTCGGTTCTTGACAAAGCCGAAAAGTATGGTACAATGAAGATATTTATATGAAAGAAGGGTTGACGATGTCAGTTCGTTTTGGGGAAGGGTATTTTCCATCCTATAATCAGATAAGCAAGGTGTATTACTGTCATTATACGCCCGATATGCCGAAGGGTGTGGTACTTCTTGTTCACGGTATGGGCAGTTATTCGGGCAGCTATGAGTCGCTTGCCCGTATGCTTTGTGAAAACGGTTACGCCGTTTACGCTTACGATCTTCTCGGCCATGGAAAAAGTGTCGGAGAGGGGGAAACGTTCGGTACGTTTGCTGCCGAAAACGGTGATATTGCGCTTGTCAAGGACCTTGAGACTGTGACGGCAACGGTGCGCCGCCGTTTCCGTCAGCTTCCATTTTTCGTTTTTGCTCATTCGCTCGGCAGTTTTATTGTTCGCGCGTTTTTAGCATCACATAAGGAAGTTTTTGACGGTGTGATCTTGTCGGGTACGGCAAAGCCGATGTCGTTTTCTTTTTTTAAACGCCTGAAACTCAAGAAACTTTTAAAAAAGTCAGGCAGAGAATATTCGAGCGCTGTTGAGAGAGTGATGCTCGGCAGTCTTGTTGCGCCTTTTCTTCACGAAGAAGGCTCGTGGCTGACGACTTGTCCTGAAAACCTACCGAAAAAAAGCGAAAATCCTTATATCGGACACAAAATGAGGGCGGATGCTTATGGCGATATTTTCCGTCTTCTCGAATATATTTCAAGCGATGAATGTCTTGAAGAAACGCCGCGTGCAACGCCGATACTCTTTCTTGCGGGTGAGCGCGACCCGTTGGGCGGCGTGGCTCTTGCCGAGCTTGTTGATGCGATGGACGATCGCGGTTTTTCCAAGGTGGGCATACGGCTTTACGAGGGGGAAAAGCACGAGCTTCTCGGTTCGCTTTCGCACGGGAAGGTGATTGCTGATATCCTTCTGTTTTTAAATGAAGAAGCCGAAGCCGTGACGGCGATGCGGCGACAGGTCAGGGAGGTATTCTGATATGGCATATAAGCGTTATCTTGGCGTTGACTACGGCGAGGCGCGTACCGGTATCGCTGTCAGCGATTTAATGGGAATGACGGCGCAGGGCGTTGGGACGATCAGCACGCGAAGACTGGATGTTTTGCTGGATAAGATCAAAGGGTATGCGGAAGAATACGCTGTTGAAGCGATCATTCTGGGGCATCCTGTGAATATGAACGGCAGTCTTGGCGAAAAGAGTGAGAAGGTCAAGGAGCTTGCCGCTTTTTTAGAGGAAGCAACCGGTAAGCGCGTGATCCTTTTTGACGAGCGTTGTACGACGATGCTTGCACACAAGATATTAAATACCACCGACACGCGCGGCAAAAAGCGAAAGGCAGTCGTTGATACGCTTGCCGCTGAGATTATTTTGCAGAATTTCCTTGACCGTCTTCGTATTACGGGACAGGAATAATCAAGAAACTGAATAATTAAAAAACACTCCGTCAAGAATAGGACTGCTATTGATTCTGAAACGGGGTGTTTTTTATGTACGCTTATCAAAAGCGCGAGCGCGGGCTTTTCTTTGCGCGTTTTTTTCTTTTATTTTCAATTTTTCTTTTGGCGGTGATGCTGATTTACGTGTTCTCCGCGCTTTCTGACGCTGATGCCATTTCAGAGGGTATCGTGCGGCTTCATATTCTTGCCGACTCGGACGATGCTGAGGAGCAGGCACTCAAATTAAAGGTGCGTGATGCTATTCTCGAAGAATATCGCGAGGAGCTGTCGGCATTGTCGGACATTGATGCGGCGAAGGCTTATCTTTCTGAAAATCTTTCGGGTATTGAAGCATTGGCAACGAGCGTAATGAAGGAAAACGGCGCATCGCACAAGGTAACGGTGGATTTTTGCCGTGAATATTATCCTACGCGCGCTTACGACGGCTTTGATCTGCCTGCGGGAGAATATACCTCGCTTCGTATTCTGATCGGATCGGGCGAGGGAAAAAATTGGTTTTGTATGGTGTATCCGCCGCTCTGCACGGCATCGAGCGAGTCGGACGAAGCATTGCTTGCGGCAGGTTTTTCGGAAAGTCAGGTACGCCTTCTGACCGAAAACGAGGAGGGATATACGCTTCGGTTCAAGATCGTGGAAACGGTGTCGGCGTGTATTCGTAAAATCAAGGAAAAGAGGGCGCAATGAAGCGAGAAAAAACCGTTCTGAAGGGTTGCGAAAAGCGTATTTTGCAGATAAAAAGTCCGAAAAGTGAGTTGTTTGAGGAGGCGTATTTTATTCTGAAGCCGCAAAACACTGAGGTGAGTGAGATCGATATGGTCAAGGAGGCAGAGCGGCTTTTAAAAGAGATTAGCGTGAAAAAACGACGGTTTCCTAAGAGCTTTTCTTTTGAGGATATTTTGATTTTTTTGGCAGGCGTTTTACTTTCGGTCGTGATTTTGGCGATAGGCGCGCTTTTCTTTTAATATGTTAACCGCTAATTCATAAAAAGTTCACGGCTAATTTACAAAGAGCTGTTATAATAAAGCGATTTATGTGAGCGTACAAATGAGTAAGTATGAACCGTGCGGGACGGTTGGCGCGGTTTTGGAAGCGAAGGATATGTTTTCTTTGATTTTCTGCTTACTCCATACATAATAACCACCGAGCGAAAGTGCGTTTTTCGGCGGTATTTTCGTCATACCAAGGGGGAAATGGGCTTTTTCGCACTATATGAGCTATATGAAAGGATTTTTATGGCAAAAAAGAAACATACACACGAAGATAATACGGCGTTGCCGACCCAAAAGAGAGAGGCGACTTCCCAAAAGAGTATAAAGAAGAACAAGACTTTGTCCGAGGCGAAAAAGCCTTCCGGGAAGAAACCGGCCGTACAAAAGACGGCATCCAAAAAGAAGACCGTTAAGGCTGAAACGCCCAAGTCGCCCGTTAAAGTGGCGATGCTCGGCGGTATCGGGGAAATCGGCAAAAATCTTGCGATGATCGAATATGAGGACGATATCGTGGTGATTGACTGCGGTCTCGGTTTTCCCGACGACGATATGCTTGGTATTGACCTCGTTATTCCCGATACGGCGTACCTTGAAGAAAACGTTGATCGTGTCAGGGGCGTATTTCTCACTCACGGACATGAGGATCACATCGGTGCAGTACCGTATCTTCTTAAAAATATTGACGTGCCGATTTACGGTACGCGCCTGACGGTCGGTATTATTCAGAATAAGCTGACCGAGCATGAGCTTGATTTCGCGCCGCGCCTGAATACCGTAGAGGCGGGTGATACCGTCAGGGCGGGTAAGCTGACGGTGGAATTTATCCGCGTGAACCACTCGATTGCCGACTCTTGCGCTATTGCGGTGCATACACCGCAGGGTATCATTCTGCACTCGGGTGACTTCAAGCTCGATCTTACCCCTATTGACGGTGATATTATGGATATTGCCCGTCTTGGTGAGCTTGGTAAGGAAGGCGTACTTCTTCTGATGTGCGAATCGACCAATGCCGAGAGAGCGGGGTATACGCCTTCCGAGGTAACGGTCGGTAAATCGCTTGACAATATTTTTCTGCGTTACCGCAAAAAGAGAATTGTGATCGCGACCTTTTCGTCAAACGTTTACCGTGTGCAGCAGATTATTGACAACAGCATTGCTTACGGACGAAAGGTGGCTCTGACCGGTCGTTCGATGCTTAATATTGTCGAGGCGGCGAACAGTCTCGGATATATGAAGATTCCTGCGGGAACGCTTATTGATATTTCCGAGATCAAGCGGTTCAAGCCATCGGAGGTGACGGTCATCACGACGGGTAGCCAGGGTGAGCCGATGTCGGCGCTCTACCGCATGGCGTATTCCGAGCATGCGCAGATCGAGCTTGGCAACGACGATCTCGTCGTGCTGTCGGCAAATGCTATTCCCGGCAATGAAAAGAAGATCAACAATATCGTCAATGAGTTTATGAAGCGCGGTGTAGAGGTATTCCGTGATCTTTCTCTCGGCGTTCACGTTTCGGGACACGCCTGCGCTGAGGAGCTGAAGCTGATGCACGCTCTCACTAAGCCGAAGTTCTTTATGCCTATTCACGGGGAATATAAGCATCTTGCCGCGCATCGCGATCTCGCGCGTGCGATGGGACATAATCCCAATCATATCTTTATCGGTGAAGTGGGTAAAGTTCTTGAGGTTACGGCAAAGAAAGCTGTCTGGGGCGGTACGGTGCCGTCCGGCAAGCTACTCGTGGACGGTTACGGTGTCGGCGACGTCGGTAATATCGTGCTTCGCGACCGCCGTCATCTTGGCGAGGACGGTATTATTATCGTGACCGCCGCTATTTCGATGGATGCAGGGCTTATTCTGAACGGTCCTGAGATCGTATCGCGCGGATTTGTTTACGTCAGAGAAAATGAGGAGCTGATTCAGAAGCTCCGTGAGATCGCCTACGATGCCATTGAACGCGCGCTTGATCGTCACGTTTATGAGTGGGGTACGATCAAGAAGAACGTCAGCGATGCGCTCGGTAAGTATATCTATCAGCTTACCAAGCGCCGTCCGATGATCGTCCCGATCATTTTAGAAGCGTAACTTAATAAAAACCTTGAAATGCCTGAGCGTTTCAAGGTTTTTTTGATAAGGGTATATGGAGGTGCAGAAGGCAAGGGTACGCCCCGTATTGCAAAGACATTGTCCGAAGGTTAAGATGCTATGACAACCGTTGTTCCTTTGAGAGATACGAAAAGGCGATTTGTTCGTAGCGGGGTTGATCGGTGATGTAGGAAAGGACGTGACCTGCGCCGGGGTAGGTATACAGTGAGATGCGGTCGGGGGCGGAGGCTGCGATACGGCGGCTCATTTCGGTGGGAACAAAGTTGTCGCGCTCGCCGTGAATGAGAAGAATTCTGACAGGAGAGTGTTTGACGGCATCAAGGACATTGCCTTTGTTGATATTGATCTTGCCGAACAGTTTAGCACCGAGCGACAAAAAGGGCATTGCAAGCTTTGGGGGAATATGCATATCTTCGCGGCAGACCTTTTCGATGATCTCACGCGGAGTGGTGTAGGGAGAGTCTGCGATAATATGCGTGACGTTTTCGGGAAGGTTTGCACCCGAGGCGAGCAGTACGGTAGATGCGCCCATGGATGCGCCGTAGAGAGTGATGGAGGTGTTTTTGCCGAAACGCTTAAGCGCATAGTCGATCCACGTCAGAATGTCGAGATGCTCCTTGATGCCGAAGGTGATGGTGTGTCCCTCACTGTTCCGGCATCCTCGTTGGTCGATGAGTAAAAGATTTTGCCCGAGTCGGTGGGGAATCGTACCTGCACCGCAGAAATCGCGGATCGACGTGCCGCGGTAGCCGTGACAGCAGATGGCAACGGGCGCGCCGTCACTCGCGTGTACGTAGCGTGCGGCGAGAGTCAGACCGTCGTGTGAGGTCGTTGTGACAGCTTCGTAGGGAATTGCATCAAAGGCATCAATCATTGCGAGCATTTCGTCGCGCCGTGCATCAGTCTGCTCGTCCGGTGGGATATAGTGAATGTCGTTCTGAATTTTATTGGGGGAATAGAAGGTGATGCGGTAGGTAATATAGGCAATGATAAGGGCAGCGAGCGCTGAAAAGGCAATGATAGCGAGCGTGATGTAAAGACCTGTCATAAGTACCTCACGCAATCAGATTTGAGACGAGCAGGTAGCTGCCGACGGTGATAAGAACGCCCAAAAGCACGCCAAGTGAGATCAGAAACTTTCGTTTTGAGATCTTTTTGGTGGCAAAAAGAATGCTCTCGTAGATAAGGGCAGCAAGCCAGAGCGCGCCGTAATAGAAAAAGCCGAGAATGATGGCGACGGCAATTGTGATTCCCGTGGGATCAAGGAACTGATCGGGATCGACGACGGTAGTTGCGATTTCGATATGCCAATAAAGCGGGTAGGCGACGACGAGCAGCGCAAGTACGATCCAGAAAATCATGCGTCGAAAGGGTGTTCGGGTTTTCATAGCGTGCCTCCTTAATAGTTAAGTCCGATCATTTCGGCAAGCTTTTTGCCGTCGTAGACAGGAAGCGCGAGGGTATAGTCGCCATGCTCGGTTACGAGTGTGAAGCGATCGTAGGCGGGAATTTGATAGCCGTCGTCTGTTTTCTTGATGCCGTGTTCCTGACGGATGTTTTTGAAGAAAGGCTTGACGGCATCGCGAAGGATGAGGGGACGCTCGATATGCTCAATTCTTTTGAAATCACATTTTTTGAGGTCGTAACGGTTGCAGTAATCAGTGAGAATAATAGCATCTTCTTCGGCAAAAACTGTGAGATAAAGGGTATCGACTGCCGATATCGTGTCGAGGTCTTCGGTTTCACTTGGCGTGAGAATATCAAAGCCTTCCTCGTCAGAGGGGATGCCGAGGTTTTCAAAAGCTTTGGTTAAAAGCTCGTCCTCCTCGCTACTGAGTGCTTTATAATCGACGTTTTGGGTTACCGTGGGATTTTTAAGGCGCTTCTTCTTGTCGATTACGGTAATTACGACAGCGGCAAAACAGGCGAGAGTGAGAATGCCAATAAGCAGGGGATTTTTCATAAGTCCGTCGCCCACCGTTTCATAGGCGGAGGTCGCGTAGATCATAATGGCAATGATGATAAAGCCGCAAGCGAGCAGCGCGTAGTTGAGGGGTGTCATGGGCGGTGTTTTGTCATCGTCAAGGTCAAGTGCTTTGTCAAGCTCGTCTTCGATCTCGCGGAGGCGTTTTTCAGAAGCTTCATCTATACGGCGGGTAATGAAAGCATCACCTTCGTATACGCGGGTATTACCTTCGTCGTAGTAGGAAAACAGTTGTTTCATCGGTATATTCCTTTCACAAAATGCATAGATTATATATGTAGTATAGCATATTCCGGTGATTTTTGCAAGACATGGGGGAGTGTTTTGAGCAGATTTTTCAGCGAGGAAAAAACTTGAAAAAATTTTAAAAAAACTTGCAAAAAGTAGTTGACAAATGAAGAAAATGCGTGTATAATGTAAAAGCTGTCAGGAAGACAGATACAATTTATTGGGGAATTGTGTAACGGTAGCACAGCAGACTCTGACTCTGTATGTTGGGGTTCGAATCCCTATTCCCCAGCCAAAAATCGACAAGTTTCGACAGAAGCTTGTCGATTTTTACTTTTTCACTATT
>CAZMAF010000037.1:0-17457 GCA_964564225.1 uncultured Lachnospiraceae bacterium | reverse complement strand
GCTCCCACGGGATTTTAAGTCCCGGGCGTCTGCCTATTCCGCCACACCGGCATTTTAGGTCAAAGACGGTGCGGTTCACTTGACCGCTTGGATAGTATAGCACAAAAAAACGCGTTTGTCAATACCTAAATGTGAAAAAACAAAGAAAAAACAAAGAAAAAACTCGGGATAATATCTGTTTTTTCGACTTGTGAGCAAATGCGGGCGCGTCGAATGAAAAATATTGGATTCAGTTCGATTCATGGAAGCGAATGCGTCGGCGCGATAATTCACGGCGAAGCCAATTCATGATGCGGCAGCATCAATTCATCTATATGAGAAACAGAGCATGAATAGAAGGGGTTTATCCTTTATTCTTGCTCTGTTGGTTTGTATAAGGAGTTGGGTTTTGCTATGTTTGTATTTGGGCGGTCCGAGGGGGTCTTGCGTCTTATTAAAACAAAACTTTTTCGCTAAGATTGTCGTTTGATTCATTTTTAACTCCGGGTTGTCAACCCGAGGTTGCGTTTGTCAACCGTTGGTTGCGGCGTACTGCTTGACGATCCCGACGAGAATGGCGGTGGCCTTTTCGAGTCCTTCCTTGGTGATATGCTCGTATGGACCGTGAAAGGCATAGCCGCCCGTGCCGAGATTGGGGCAGGGGAGTCCCATATAGGAAAGGCGAGCGCCGTCGGTGCCGCCTCGGATGGGTTCAACGGTGGGGGTAACGCCGACGGCTTCGGCTGCGCGGCTCGCGTTTTCGATGAGGTGCATACAGGGAAGGATCATCTCTTTCATATTGCGATAGGAGTCGCTGACCAACAGCGTGACGGTGTCGCTTTTGTATTTTTGATTGAGTGTGTCGGTGATTGTCTGAAGAAGCGCTTTCTTTTCCTCGAATTTGCTAAAATCGTGGTCGCGGACAATATACCTGACGGTTGCCTTTTCGCAAGTTCCTTCAATGCTTGTGAGGTGGAAAAAGCCCTCGTAGCCTTCGGTTTTGGCGGGAATTTCGTCAGGCGGCAGCATGGATGTAAGCTCGGTTGCGACGAGAGCGGCGTTGATCATGGTATTTTTGGCGTAGCCGGGGTGTACGTTTCTGCCCTTCAGCGTGAAGGTGGCAGCGGCGGCGTTGAAATTTTCGTATTCCATGCCGCCCTCCGCGCCGCCGTCGACGGTATAGGCGAAGTCTGCGCCAAAGCCTGCGACGTCGAAGAAATCAGCGCCTGTGCCGACCTCCTCGTCGGGTGTGAATCCGATCAGCACCTTGCCGTGCGGAATATCTTTTGTAAGAAGAATCTCGGCAAGCGTCATAATTTCAGCAACGCCTGCTTTATCGTCTGCTCCGAGCAAGGTTGTGCCGTCGGTCGTGATGAGCGTTCTGCCGATGAGAGTTTCAAGGTGGGGGAACATCGTGGGGGTGAGGCTTCTGCCACTGTTGCCGAGCGCGATTTCGCCGCCGTTGTAGTTTTCAATGATTTGCGGCTTGACGTTTTTGCCCGAAAAGTCGGGAGCGGTGTCCAGATGGGCAATAAATCCGATTTTTGTTGCGTTTTCGCAACCGTTGGTTGCGGGGATTTCGGCGTAAAGATAGCATTTTTCGTCAAGGCGTACGTTTTCAGCGCCGAGAGCGATAAGCTCGTCTTTCAGAAGACGGGCAAGGTTAAATTCATTTTGAGAGCTTGGATTTGTGTTTGAATCCTCGTCACTTTGGGTGTCGATGGCGATATAGCGCAAAAAGCGGTCAAGTACGGTCATAGTAACCTCCGTTTGTATGATGAGTTGATTGTAGCACACCTGAAAAGCGTTTGTCAAGGGGAAAGCTCTTGACATTTTTTGTGAAAAGCGGTATACTGAATAAAATGATGTGGAGATAATGGAGGTTTTTATGCAGACGGCGGTTCTTTCTCAAGGTAGTACGGTAGCGATTCTGCCCAAGAAAAGCGAGCGCAATCTCGGTGTTGAGCTTTTTCGCGTGATTTCGATGCTGATGGTCGTGCTTTTGCATATTCTTGGCAACGGCGGTGTGCTTTCGGCAACGAAGGCGCTCACTTCAACCTATAAAGCGGCGTATCTTTTACAGGTCATTACCTATTGCTCGGTGAATTGCTATGCCTTGATTTCGGGTTTTGCCAACGTCAGGACCGAGTTTAAATTCCGACGGTTCGTTTATCTTTGGCTCGAAACCGTCTTTCTGATTACCGCTCTCAACTTTGTGATGCATTTTATTGTTCCTGATTTTACGGTACAAAAGGCGTGGTGGATTTCAGGATTTTTTCCTTTGATCAAACGTGAGCTTTGGTATCTTTGCGCCTATTTCTTTATGTATCCTTTGATTCCGCTTCTCAATAAGGGTATGCTTTCTCTCAAAAAGTGGCAACATATCGCCGTAATGATCATGCTTCAAGCGCCTGCGGTTTTTAAGCTTCTCAATAAAGGAACGGATAATTACGTACTTGGTGGCGGATATTCGGCGATCTGGCTCGTCTGTCTTTACGTTATGGGCGCGTATTTCCGCATTTACGGCGCGCCGAAGTGGGCAAAATGGTTCGTGACGCTTCCGATCTTTGCGATTGCTGCTCTGATAGCGTGGGGTATGAAGATCATTCCCGAAATGATGGTAAAAAACGGCACGCTTGAAACGTCTTCTGTTTGGTACACCTCGCGTTCGGGACTGATCAGCTATGTTTCGCCCTGTATGGTCGTGATGTCGGTGATGCTGTTGCTCTTTTTTATGCAAATACCGATCAGAAATAAGGTATCGCGCCGTGTGATCTCCGAGCTTGGTCGCGCGACGTGGGGTGTTTTCGTGCTTCACGTTTCGGCGGCGTTCTGGTATTATACGCCGTTCTGGAGTAAGTTCAGGGTGTTTGGTACGTATTCTGCCTTTAAAATGCTTTTGGCGACGGTGGGAACGGCGATTGTTTTTTATCTTCTGATGTCGCTTGTGTCGATCGGGCGTGTTTATCTTTTCAAGCTTTGTCGTGTGCAGAAGGGCGTGGATTTTCTTGCCGATCTTCCGATGAAGTTGAAAAAGAAGGAAGAAAAAAATCAATAAAAATGCTCACGGCAAATGGGACGCACTCTTAAGGACAGTCTTTGAAATTCAATAGAATACGTTACCTACCGACAGGAAAGAATATCGTATGTCTTTCATTAAGGCATACGAAGCGTTGCATATATGGACACACATACCTTTCATAATACCGAAATCAAGCAAAAAGAACGGGGCTGTCTCATAGCATTAAAAAAATGTAAACGTTTTGTGCATCCCCAACAAAAAAATCAAGGGCATAATTTGAATGCTCTTGATTTTTTTGTTGCTTTTGTATATAGTTCTGTCTCAAAAATTCAATTTGGGACAGCTCTGTTTTTAAGAAACTTTTCTTCAGGGCACAACCCTATAGCGTGATGGATTTTTTATATTTATAACATTGTGGCGATAAGCTCGTCGTAGGGCTTTGCCGAGAGGTAGGCGGGCGGTACGTCGAAGACTGTGGTACAGCCCGTGATGCCTTTTTCGTGCATACGGCAGACGGCACGCGCGTAGGCGACGATAACCGAGGCGGTAAATTCGGGGTTGGAGTCGAGCTTCAGGCTATATTCGATGATGTGGGTATGCTCGCCTTCAAATCCCGTTTTGCCCGAGCGGATAACGAAGCCGCCGTGTGGAATGCCGCTGTGGTCGCGCTGCAATTCTTCCATCGTAATAAAATGAACGGTAGTATCGTAATCGGCGAAATAATTGGGCATCGTTTTGATATCGTTTTCAATTCTCGCAAGGTCAGCACCTTCTTTGGCAACGACGAAGCATTCTCTGAGATGCTTTTCGCGCGTGGTAAGCGCGGGAGCTATGCCGCTGCGGACGGCATCGAGTGCCTTTTCAATCGGGATTGTATACTGTCTTGCATCGAGAACGCCGTCAATACGGCGGATAGCATCGGAATGTCCTTGGCTGACGCCTTTGCCCCAAAAGGTGTAATCTTGTCCGTCCGGCAAGACTGCCGAGGCGTAGAGTCGGTTCAGGGAAAACATACCCGGGTCCCAACCGGCAGAAATGAGTGCCGTTTTGCCTGTTTTTCTGGCAGCTTCATCGACCGCTTTGAAATGCGTGGGGATCTTGGCGTGGGTGTCGAAGCTATCGACGACATTAAAGAGCGCGGCGAGGGCGGGTGTTTGTGCGGGCAGGTCGGTTGCTGAACCGCCGCAGAGGATCATTACGTCAATCTTGCCGATATAGTCATGAACCTTGTCCGTCTGCTCGACGGCGACACCTTCGGTCCTGATGGCGACGGTTTTGGGATTGCGGCGTGTGAAGACTGCCACGAGCTTGGTATCGGGATTCTGACGGATTGCCGATTCAATGCCACGGCCTAAATTGCCGTAGCCGAAAATGCCGATGCGGATCATAAAAACCTCTTTCGTGTAGTAGAAATCAGCATTGTTGCGGGGTGTGAGTATTTTTTGGAACAACTCATACCGCAAAATGCTTTCAAAATAGGGTGAAAATAATCGTAAACTGATATAGGTTATCAGTTTTTGAGGGATACCGGCTAAGAGTTGTTATAAGTCTCAGTCGGGAAATTATTTAAAGAAAGCTCCCTTGTACCGTGACGTGCTTTTGGAACAGCTTATTATAGCATAGCTTATGCGTATTGTGCAAGAGAAATTGTGTTTTTTCAGTTTTCTTTTTGCATCTTTTTTTCAAATTCCCGATAGAGTTTTTGAGAAAGGGCAGAAAAGCGGTCCTGCGATACTTTTACGATCTTACGGTCGTAGGTAATAAGCCCGTTGATCTCGTCCTCGACGTCGGAAAGCTGGGTGTAGACGGTTGCCGCGAGCCCCTCGTGTACGGCGGGGATGACTTCGGTTTCGTAAAGGGCGATGAGGGCGTTTTCAAAATCCTTCGCGTTTGTAAAGCGTTTGTAGCCGTACTCTTTATCGAGATTGAAGCGGTGTTCTTCAACTGCATAGGAATAGCCGCCAAATTCCGAGAGAAAGAGAGGTTTTTTGCCGCATCCTTTCAGGGCGAGCTTTTTGAAATAGATATGCTCCGATTGAAAATCGCTCTTTTTTTCATAAAACCAACCCGACGCGGTATCGTAAAGGCGTGTGGGGTCGCATTCCCGACAAAGTTCGTAGAGGCGGTCTGCCTCGTACTGTCCCCAGCCCTCGTTGAAAACGGTATAGGCGACGATTGAGGGGTGGTTATAAAGGTGCGAGAGCGTTTCTTTGGCAGCAGTTTCAAAAATTTCCTTTTGCTTTTTGGAACGCCTTTGGCGGATGCCGCGTCTGATGCCGACTGTGGGCAGAACGGTATCGCGGAAAAAGGAATAGCGTCCCGAATTGACGAAATCCTGGAAGACGAGGATGCCGAGGCGGTCGCAGTCGTAATAAAAGCGCTCGGGTTCGATTTTGATGTGCTTTCGGAGCATATTGAAGCCGAGTGATTTGAGAAGGCGTATGTCTTCTTCATAGGCACGTTCATGCTTCGGGGTATAAATACCGTCGGGGAAATAGCCCTGATCGAGGATACCGTGACAGAATATGGGTTTTGAGTTCAAGCAAAGGCAGGGAGTGCCGTTTTTTACATCCGCCGTGAAGGAACGCAGGGCGAAATAGCTTTCGATTATGTCCTTGCCATCGGTGAGGGTAAATTCGTAAAGGTAGGGATCATCGGGCGACCAGAGGCGCGGGTTTTCGGGCGTGATCGTAATACGGTTGCCTTCATAGCTGTAGGAAACGCCGTTTTTCAGTGTGAGGCGTTTATGCTTTTCACCGCCTGCGGTTTCAATTGTGACCGATGTTTCGGTCGGGGTAATTTTCAGTTTGGTAATGGGGTTTTCGGGGGTGCTTTCCAGCCATACGGTCTGCCAGATGCCGGAAATGGGGGTGTACCACATACCGCCGCGCTTTTTGCGCTGTTTGCCGTAGGGATAGAGGGGGGACGTCGAATCTTTTACTTTGACAGTGAGGGTGTTTTCGTCTTCGAGATAGGGTGTCACGTCAAAGGAAAAAGGAAGATAGCCGCCCTCGTGTGAGCCGAGTGTACGTCCGTTCAGCGTGACGTCGGCAAGGCAGTCAACCGCGCCGAAGTGTAAGACTACGCGTTCGTTTTCCTTATGTACGGGAGGAGTAAAGCGGCGTTCGTAAAGGAGAATATCGCCTTTTTTAAAGGTTGTTCTGATGCCGGACAGTGCCGATTCGGGTGGGAAGGGGATTTCGATTTTGCCGAGCGGTGTGACGGTGTTTTTTTGTAAGAGAGAGAGTGACCATTCGCCATTCAGGATACGGTAATTCCGGCGCATCATTTGGGGATTGGGGTGCGATTGCCACGCGCCTTCGTCATGAAAAGGCGTATCGAGGTCGGTATGGCGTTCGTTTTTGAAAAAAAGCAGGAAAAGAAACAGACAGATTGTTGCAAGAAGGGCAACCGCAAAGGCGGCAATGAAAATATTGGCGTTGGGGATAAAGGAGGTTGTACCGTCGTTATTCGTAACGGTATCGGCGTTTTTCAGCACCTGACTGCCGATGAAAGGACCGAGAATGCCGGGGATCAGCACCTGCGATACGATGCGCACACCTTGCAGAACGCCTGCCTTGCCCTTTGGGGTAAGATCGCGGATCTTTGCGCCGAAGATGGCGCCGCCCGATAAAAAGCCGCTCATCATAAGAAGCGAGCCGAGAAAAACGGGGAAGGTCGTTTGGAAGAAGGAAAGAACGAGGTAGCCTGACAGTAAGAAAGCAAGCGAGAAAACCGAGGTGATACCGAAGCCTTTTTTGTCATAAACTCTGCCCCAGAGCGCCGTTACGACCGAAGCGAGAATGACGGCGGGTGCCATGATCAATACGTAATCGGTCATACCGAGCGATTTCTCATAGTAGAGAATGAGGTAGGGCATAAAAATCTGAATGGAAATATTGAAGACGGTAAAGAGGGCGAGGGTGAGGTATAGTGCGGGATTTTTTCTGACGGTTGACGGTAAAAAGCCGTAAAGAATGCTTTTCAGATAGGGAATATCGCTCTTTTTCGTTTGGGGTTCTTCGATGAGAAAGAAGCCAAGCACGCCGCAAACGACGGTGGCGATTCCGATGATTGAGAAAATATAGGTCCAGCTTTCGATTTTGTCAAGATCAAACGCCATAAAGCTGCCGAAAACGGCGAGAATGGCGACGAGGGGCATCATGGCGTTGATGCCTTCTGCCGCGCCGCGTTTCTTTTCGTCTGCCGAATCGGTCAACCAAGCGTTGAAGGCGGCGTCATTTGCCGATGAGCCGAAGAAGGTCATCAGGGCATCAAGAATAATCGTGAGGGTAACGCCGATCGCTGCAATCGAGGTTGCGGCAGGGAAGAGCGCGTCGATGATGTCGCTTTTCAAGAGGACGAAGGCAAAAATGGAAATGCCCCAGAGAATATAGCCGAGTGAGATGAACAGACGGCGTTTACCGAGCTTGTCTGAAAATGCACCGACGAATACCGTTGTTAAGGCGGCGGCGATGGCGGATACCGTTACCATCAGCGAAATGTCGGAAGCGGAGGCGTTGAAGGTTTTGTAAATAAAGACGTTGAGGTACATATTTTCGACGACCCACGCGATCTGTCCCATAAGGCCGAATAAAACGAGTGCTGACCAGAATTTTGATGAAGATGCTTTTTTCATATAAACTCCAAAATCATAAAGGCGTTTTTTTCAGTATATCAAAAAGCTTTCTTTTCGTCAAGTGTTGGAAGTGACTCTGTCGCAAAAAACATCTGCCATTCTTGCCGGCTCAACGCTTTCGCATTTGAATTTACATCATTGATACAAGGGAGGTAACTATGAAAAAATATATATTTATTGTGCTAATTTTGGTCGTTATGATAACTTTTATTTCTTGTAATGAGCAAGCGACTGTGGCGTTTACTACAACGGCAGCTCCGTTGTCGCAGGTAACCTTGTCATCGGAAACGGTGTCCCCGACAGAGTCGCCGATCAACTATCGCGCGTATCACTTTTCTTCCTATAATGAGTTTCAATCCGCCGTATCGGGCAATCGCGCTCAGGCGTTTCAAAACACCGTACAGTCTGAAGCACCTGAGCTTATGCCGCTTTTGAATTGTTTGACTACTACCGATGGGATCCCTCAACTGATGAAGGATAATAAGGCAATATTGATGGAGGGAATACCGAACGCGGTTATTTTGTTTGATAACGAGCTTTATAATGCTCCGATAATTATGTATCACTGTGAATATGAGGGCATTCACGTTCGCGCACGGATATCCTATGTTTCGTTATTTGACGTAGAAGCCGTAGAGGGTAAGCTGACAATTACGACGTTGGCTAAGGCTTTAAAACCAAATTATCCGACTCCTGAAAATTACGAAACGGTCGAGTGGTCGGAAT
This sequence comes from uncultured Lachnospiraceae bacterium, assembly GCA_964564225.1. Taxonomy (GTDB): domain Bacteria; phylum Bacillota; class Clostridia; order Oscillospirales; family CAG-272; genus RGIG1993. The sequence continues at coordinate 9,091 of CAZMAF010000037.1, read as the reverse complement.
TTGTGGAAGATAAGAACATTACTGTTAACGGGGAGAGTGTTTTTGCGAGAATCATAACGGCAAGCGGTACTTATTATGATCGCATTGAATATCTGCACAATGGGTTATACGTGGCGATAGAAGCTCCTGATTTCGTTGAGTTTTACGAGGGCTTTTTTGAAAATTTTACCATTCAATGACCTTCCCGCCCCACCGCGAAAGCGGTGGGGTTTTTGTGTGGGGAGCGAGAGGGCGGTTGGGCGTACTGCGGTAGAATGGGAAGTTTGTAGTTTTGAGCGCGAGTTTTTATTGACAAATGTGGGAAGGTATGGTACAATAAAGAAAATCGTGTGCGAGGTGAGGGTATGAAGCGGCTGCTGATTGGCATAGCGGGCGGTACGGGCTCGGGTAAATCGACCTTTTCAGAGAGGCTGCACAGGCTTTATTCCCACGATCTGACTGTAATTTCCTATGATAATTATTATAAGGCGCAGGATCATCTTGCTTTTGAGGAACGGCTTTTGACGAATTACGACTGTCCCGATGCACTTGACACCGATTTGCTGATCCGACATCTTGAGGCGTTGCGCGACGGCAAAGCCGTGAATATGCCGCAGTACGATTTCCGCGTACATACGCGCAAAAAGGAGTCTGTCACCGTTGAACCGACGGCGGTTATCGTGGTTGACGGCATTCTGACCTTTCACGACGTCAGACTGCGTGAGGTGTTTGACCTCAAAATCTACGTGGATGCCGATGCCGACGAGCGTATTTTAAGACGGCTTCGCCGTGACGTGACCGAGAGGGGACGCGACATTGACGGGGTGATCAATCAGTACGTATCGACAGTCAAGCCGATGCACGAAATTTATGTTGAACCTACTAAAAAATATGCGGATATTATCGTAAACGGCGGTATGAATGAGATCGCGCTCGACCTTGTGTCGGCAAGGATTGCAAAGGCGCTCGCTGACGGTAACCGGTAAGGAGAAGTTTATGGAACAGAATATCATAAATGAACAAGAGCTTGAGGTGCTTCTTAATGAAAAGCACAGCGACCTGATGGGCGATTTTGATAAGATTATTGGTTACTGCGAGAGATTGTTCCGCGATAAAAACTGTGATTACGGTCCGTCGTGGTTACTTTATCGTTCGGAGTCGCTGAACGACGAGATATGGCGCAAGGCAAAGCGCGTCCGCACTTTAGAGGAGCATCACGACAATATGCTCATTCCCGAGGGGCGCGACGTCGAGTACGTCGGCATTATCAATTATTGCATTATGTTTCTGATCAAGCTTGAGATGGCGAAGACCGTTCCGAACGATGCCGATATGACCGAGCGGCTTTCCGAGCTTGATTCTTATAACAACGAGATGCTGTTCGAGGCGTATAAGGCGCACGTCAAGACCATTCGTCAGCTTCTTCAGAAAAAGAATACTGATTACGGTGATGCATGGAAGGGTATGTCGCTTTATGCGATGACCGATCAGGTCATTATCCGCTCCTACCGTATTCGCCGTATTCTGATGAACAAGGGTGAGGTCAAGGTGTCGGAGGGCGTTGCTTCCCAGCTTCACGATATTATCAATTACTGTGTCTTTGGGCTGATCAAGTTGCAAACTCCCCTTATTTTTAAGGATTGATTTTACGTAAAAAACGCTTCAAGCCATCGGCTTGAAGCGTTTTTTTGTTAAGAGGAATGCGTCAGTTTTTCGTTTTCATTGATTTCAAAAAGGCTGTCCCGTGCGGCAGAGCCTTTTTAAAATGGGTATTGGTGCGTTTACTTCTTAATGATGATGGATTCCTTCCACATATCGGGGGCTTCGTAGCCGAGCAGGTTGACGGTGGTAGCCGCTACGTTGGCAAGGCCGTAGCCTTCTTTTGCGACGACCTCGTAGCGATCTGCATAGAAGTTGTCGTAAATGATACAGGGAACGGGATTAAGGGTGTGGCTTGTCTTTGCCTTGGGCGAGCCATCCTTATTGGTCTTGACTGCACCCTTTTTGTCGGTTTCGTACATTTCGTCCGAGTTACCGTGGTCGGCAGTGATGATGGCAACACCCTTCATTTCGTCGATAACGGGGAGAATACGCGCGAGCTGAAGGTCAAGGGCTTCAAGAGAAACGACGGTTGCGAGGAAGTTGCCCGTATGACCGACCATATCGCCGTTGGGGAAGTTTACGCGGATTACCTTATACTTGCCCGAGCGGATCATTTCGATAAGCTCGTCGGTGATCTCGGCGCACTTCATCCAGGGACGCTGTTCAAAGGGGACGACGTCGGAGCGGATCTCGACGTAATCCTCAAGCTCCTCGTTGAATTTGCCCGAGCGGTTGCCGTTCCAGAAATAGGTGACGTGACCGTACTTCTGCGTTTCGGAAATTGCCGCCTGACGAATGCCTGTGTCTGCGAGATATTCACCCATGGTGTTGGTGATTTCGGGGGGATTGACGAGATAGCGCGAGGGAATGTGCGCATCGCCGTCGTATTCAAGCATACCTGCGTATACGACCTTGGGAAAACGTTTTCTGTCGAATTTATCAAATTCTTCGTTATCAAACGCTTTCGAGATTTCGATTGCGCGGTCGCCGCGGAAGTTGTAGAAAATTACGCTGTCGTTATCTTCAATCGTGCCGACGGGTTTGCCGTTTTCGGCGATTACGAAGGGGGCGAGGTCCTGGTCGATCGCGCCTGTTTCTTTTCTGTACGTTTCGATTGCTTCGTGAGCCGACGCAAACTGTCTGCCCTCACCGAGAACGTGGGTTTGCCAGCCGCGTTCTACCATTGACCAATCGGCTTCGTAGCGGTCCATTGTGATTTTCATTCTGCCGCCGCCCGATGCGATACGAGCATCAAAGCCTTCGTCATTCAGCGAAGCGAGAAGTGTCTCAAAGGGATCGACGTATTCAAGCGCTGAGGTTTCGCCAACGTCACGTCCGTCAAGGAGTGTGTGGATGCGGACGGTCTTGACACCTTCTTCCTTGGCTCTCTTTACCATGGCTTCGAGATGGTTGATATGTGAATGCACGTTGCCGTCGGAAAACAGACCGATAAAGTGAAGGGTGGATGCGTTGTCCTTGACGTTCTGAACGAGCGTTTGCCAAGTGGACGATGCGAACATTTTGCCCGACTCTATTGAGTTGGAAACAAGAAGCGCGCCCTGTGCGAATACCTGTCCTGAGCCGAGGGCATTATGACCGACCTCGGAGTTGCCCATATCGTCGTCGCTGGGAAGTCCGACCGCTGTGCCGTGCGCCTGCATCTTTACCCAAGGATATTTTGCGAAAAGACGGTCGAGCGTGGGGGTGCTTGCCTTTGCAACGGCGTTAGCATCGTTTGCAGGGGCAAGACCTACGCCGTCCATGACGATGGTAACGACAGGGCCTTCCACGGCTGAAAAAACGGGAGATTTTTTAAGAATTGCCATAGTTCCTCCATATATATAAAAAGATATTTGTTTTCTAACTATGTATTATACACGAAAGCTCAGGATTTAGCAATGACTTTTTTTGATTTTTGTTGATTTTTTCAAAAAATCAGATGGGATTTTGTCCGTTTTTTCTTTTTTTTGTCTGCTCCTCTTGCCAAATGTACGTTTTTGGTATATAATAAGGCAGAAAAGGAGGGATACGATGGGTAATATTCTGGATTATATCCGTTGGCGCGGCGATCTTACGTTCCTTGCCTCCCCGTTTAACGAGCTTGACAGCCTTGTTCTGACACAGCTTGCCTTTATCGACCTTTATACCGTCAGGGGCAAGGATGAAACACCTACCCTTTCCGAGCTGGAACAACGCTTTTTTGAGATACACGACAGGGAAACCTTCCGTCTTGGCATCTATTTCCCGAAGGGAATGGCAGAGCTTCTCACACTTTCCGGCAAAAGCACGCGGTTTGCATCGGTGAAGCTGCTGGATTCCGAGCAACTTTGCGATCCCGAACAAAAAATTCAGTTTGTCGCGATGACCTTTCTTTTGCCTGATAAAACGCTCTACGTCGCTTATCGCGGTACGGATGACACCTTATACGGCTGGTACGAAAGCTTGTCCCTCGGCATTTTCGATGAACTTCCCATTCATACGCTTGCCAAAAACTATCTTGAAAGGACTATGGCGAAATTCCGTTATCGCAGAGTGCGCATCGGCGGTCATTCAAAGGGCGGTCATCTTGCGCTAGCGGCTTCGCTTGCCTTAAATCCCCGGTATTACCGCCGTGTTCTCGGGATTTATAACGTCGATGGGCCCGGATTCCGCCGTGACTTCCGTGAAAGCGAGAGCTATCTTGCGCTTCGTGATCGCATTTACAGCGTAACGCCTTATATGGCGATCGTCGGTATGCTGCTCTACGGCTTTGATACGGTTGACGTGGTGAGATCGGACGGCAAGGGCGTTTTTCAGCACGACGTTTTTAACTGGTACGTGGAAGGCGCATCTTTCGTCCGTCTTGATGGACGGAGTGAGGAAAGTTTGCGGCTTGAAAAGTCGCTCAAGGGTTGGCTTCTCAAGGTGGATGATGCCGACCGTCTGAAGTTTTTGAATGCGCTTTACCGCGTTCTGACCTCGTCGGGAGCGAAAACGATCAGTGAGATCAGCGAGGATAAGCTTGGATCGGCGTATCAGTTTTCAAAAACGATGCTGACCTTTGATAAGGAAACGCGCGAGGTGGTATCGCGCGCCGTGATGCTTCTTCTTCGCGAGCGCAAGCAAACGTTTCGCGAGAAAAAAGAAGCTGACAAACAGATGAAAAAAGGCAAAAAAACATCTGACTCCACAGGGGAGTCAGATGAAGCGGCCGAATGACTAAGAAAGCGCATCGGCGAGCGCGCAGTAGTTTGCTTCCATCAGCGAGAGGTAGGTCGCGCCTGCCTGAAGCTCGTCTGCTGTGACCTTATGACAGGCGTGAAAGAGCGCTGTTTTGCCGCCGATATCCGATGCGATGCGGTCGGCAACGCTATGTGAGCCTCCCTCGATATGAAAGACGGTAGTGATACTTTCGCTTTTACAGAGAGAGATTAGCTCGGCAACGCGCGTGGGCGAGGGTTCGGACGTTGTGTGACAGCTTGGAAACGCTGCTTCAAAGCGCATTCCGTAGGCATCTGCAAAATAGAGCAGAGGAAAGCGATCGCCGAATACGACGGGTTTCGTCTGGGTTTCAAAAAGTGCTGTGAAGTTTTCGTCAAGCTCTCTGAGTTTTGCGGTATACGCGGCGGCATTTGCCCGATATGCCGTTTCGTTCTTTTGGTCAAGTAAAGCGATGCGCGCGGTCAGCTTTTCGACAATGGTGATGGCGTTTTTCGGGGACGTCCAGACGTGTTCGTCGTGGAGATGCTCGCTATCGGATTCGTTATTTTCTTCGAGCAAGGGAACGCAGTCGATCAGCTTGAAAATATTACGTTGTGAGGTGTTTTGGAGAAGGGTGTCGATGGCGGCATCTGATTCGCCTCCGACGTAGAGAAAAAGGTCGGCGTTTTCAAGCTTTGCCATATCCTGAAAGGTAGGATCAAAGCTGTGTACGTCGCCGCCTGTCAGAAATTCAACAGTGATGCCGTCGGTATCGCCTACGATTTCGCGGGCAAAATCGTAAGCGGCAAAGTTGGTAGCGACGATCGAGTAGCTCTCTTTTTCACTCTTGTCACAGGAAACGAGAGACAGAAAAAGGACGAGCGTTATGAAGCATACAAGCAGTTTTTTCATAGTTCAGTCGGGATTCTGGCAGTCGGCGCATCTGCCGTAGATGACGGTGCGCGAAATATCGACGGCAAAGCTGTGATCTTCTGCGATATGCTCGCTGATCGTTTGCATAAGCTCGCAGTCGAGGTGGATGATCTTGCCGCAGGCAAGACATTTCAGGTGAAAATGGCGGTTGCACTCGCCCTTTCGGTTATATTGATAAAGTGCGCCCTCGGGGGAGTCGTATTTTTTCAAAAAGCCTTTGGCAGTCAGATGGGAAAGACAGCGGAAGACGGTGGCTTCCCCTACCGCGATTTCGGGATTTCCGATGATTTCTTTTGCCGAGTACGAGGCATCGGGATGGCTTTCAAAAAGCGTAAGAATCATTTTGCGCGGCTTTGTCAGGTACCGTTTTTCAGACATATATACTCCTAATTTGATATTGACTATCATATTATAGTCAAATCCCTGCCGTTTGTCAAGAGGAATGCGGCAGTTTTGCGAAAGTTTCCGTAGAAAGCAGAACGGTAAAATGGAATTTAGTGGTATGTGGGAGCTTTTTTTGTGGAGGCTTTTTGAAAAACGTCCCCACTCCTGAAATTTTTTAAGACAGGGTAAAAACAAAATCAGAAAGACACAGTCCGAAGGCTTTTGAAGGGGTTTGGAAAAACTGTTTTTAAAAAGTTTTCTGATAAATCAGAATTGGAATAATGCTTTGAACGGTAATTTTCGATATATTATACAGTAAAGAGGATATTATACAGTAAAGGAGGATTTATGACAAAACAGAAATTCAGGATAGAAGGTATGAGCTGCAGCGCCTGTGTGGCGGCAGTTGAGAAAGCGGTGTCCTCTCTTGAGGGGATAACGGATTGCTCGGTCAGTCTGACGCAGGGGCTGTTACTTGCGGAATATGACGAAGCGTCGCTTGGCGATGCCGATATTATGGCGGCAGTCAGAAGCGTGGGCTACCGTATTTCGTTATACGGACATGGCGTAAAGGAAAAAGAAAATCCGCAAAATCTTCGTGTGCGGCTTATTCTTTCGTGTGTTTTTCTTTTGCTTCTTCTGTACGTTGCGATGGGAGAGATGTTCTCATTGCCTCAGATTCCCTTTTTTGACCGTAACGAAAACCCAATTGCGTTTATTTTGCTCCAGCTTGTGTTGGCAACGCCTGTTCTTGTTGTTAACCGCAAGTTTTTCACCGTTGGCTACAAGGCGTTTTGGCGGCGATCGCCCAATATGGATACGCTCGTTGCTCTTGGTGCAACGGCTTCGGTTTTGTACGGTGTTTTTGCGCTCGGAGCTGTGATTTACGGCGTTGCTTTGGAAGATAGCGCGCTCGTTACGCGCTACGTTTCAAACCTCTATATTGAATCGGCGGCGATGATCCTGACGCTTGTAACGGTTGGTAAGGCGCTTGAAGATCGCTCGAAAAAGAAGACGACGGAAGGCATTTGCTCGCTTTCCTCCCTTTTAGCGAAGACGGCGAGTGTGATGGTTGATGGCGAGGAAAGGGTAATTCCTGCCGATGAGGTGAACGTGGGCGATCTTGTGCTGATTCGCCCGGGAGAAAAGCTTCCTGTTGACGGCGTAATCGCAGAGGGGGAGTCTTCGCTTGACGTTTCGGCTTTGACGGGTGAGAGCATGCCTGTTACGGTGGGCGTTGGCGATAACGTAATGACCGCTTCGATCAACCTGACGGGACGGTTTCTTCTTCGCGCCACGCGCGTGGGCGAGGATACCGCGCTTGCGAAAATTATTGAAGCTGTGGAAAACGCATCGGCGACGAAAGCGCCGATTGCCCGTCTTGCCGATAAGGTGAGCGGCATTTTCGTGCCGATCGTGATGACGCTTTCGCTTCTTGCGGGAGCCGTATGGTTTTTACTGACGAAAAATTTGGATACCGCGTTCAATCATCTTGTTGCGGTGCTTGTGATATCCTGTCCTTGCGCGCTTGGTCTTGCTACGCCTGTGGCGATCACGGTGGGAGTCGGACGGCTTGCTTCACGCGGTATTTTTGTAAAAAAGGCGGCATCGCTTGAGGCAATGGCGGCAATTGATACCGTCGTGCTTGATAAAACGGGTACGGTAACGCTTGGAAGTCCCACACTCACGAGCCTTGTTTGCGAGAGAGGAAATGAGGATTATTGCCTGACTCTTGCCGCAAGTCTTGAAAAGGGCAGTGAGCATCCCATTTCGCGCGCGATCGTATCGTCTGCCGAAAAAAAAGAATTGCCGCTTTTGCCGATCACTGCTTTTGAAGCCATTGTGGGCAAGGGCGTTTACGGTGTGATCGGAGGCGAGGGGGTATATCTCGGCAATCTTCATTTGATGCGCGATGCCAAGATTGAAATGGGAGCGTATGGCGAGGCTGTTGAAGGTTTGTCGCGAAGCGGAAAAACGGCGGCGGTGCTGGCGAAATCGGGCAGAGCAATTGCCGTTTTCGCCATTGCCGATGCCATCAAAGCAAATTCAAAAGAAGCGATCCGGGCTTTGAAGCAGGACGGTGTTTCGGTTATCTTGCTGACGGGAGATCGCAAGCTGACGGCTCAGGTGCTTGTGCGCGAGCATACGCTCGCTATTGACGAAATTATTGCTGACGTTCTTCCGAACGGAAAGGCGGCGGTGATCGAAAAGCTTGCGCTCTCCGGCAAAAAGGTAGTTATGGTGGGTGACGGTATCAACGACGCCCCTGCGCTTGCCGCATCATCCGTGGGCGTTGCTATCGGTTCGGGTACTGATATTGCTCTCGAAAATGCCGATATGGTACTGATGAAGAATGATCTTTCGGATCTTGTATCGGCGTATCGCATTTCAAAAATGACTCTGACGAGAATTAAACAAAATCTTTTTTGGGCATTTTTCTATAACGTGATATCCATTCCGATTGCGGCGGGCGTGCTATCGCCCTTCGGTATCGTTTTATCCCCGATGATCGCATCGGCGGCAATGTCGCTTTCTTCACTTTTTGTCGTAACAAATTCTTTGCGGACATTTCGCGGCGTGTGACGGAAAGATCGGTAAAACGGGCGCTTTGTGAAGCGCCCTACCGGATATTTTTGATTTTTTAAACAAATTACTATTTGAATACGGTATTACATAACAAAATAACCCTCCGATTTCCGTTGTGTTCTTAACGGAGAATTTGGGCGGTATGTACACGGAAGGCATTTTGCCTTCCGTGTACTGCTTTTTTACGCAGTTTCTCTCATATTGTTTGGAAGTAGCATCTTGAGCATCGGCATTCCGTCTTGTTCGGGAAGTTGGAATGCATAGTGGATATTAATGAGATTGCCGACTTTCCTTGAGTATTTTTCCATTTTCTCAAAGACTTCTATCTTACGGATAAATACTCGTAGCAATTCGGGCGTGAGCTTCGGCATTTCAATATACTGCTTTGCCTTTGCAATGAATTCCCTGATGCAACTATCTCGCATAT
>CAZMAF010000036.1:9952-17850 GCA_964564225.1 uncultured Lachnospiraceae bacterium | reverse complement strand
GCAGAGTGCTTGAAGATACGCTGATTTCCTTTTACGGAGCATTTGAGCAGAAGAACATCACGCCGAATATCTCGCTCCCCGATAGCGTGATTATCCGTTCTCTTGACAAATCGGCTCTGTCGCGCATTTTCGGTAACATCATCAGTAACGCGGTTAAGTATAGCGACGGAGATTTTGCGGTAACAATGAGCGACGCGGGAGAGATCACATTCTCCAACACGGCATCTGAACTTTCGTCTGTTGATGTCGGCAAGCTCTTTGACCGCTTCTATACCGTAGATTCCGCCCGGAAATCGACAGGGCTTGGTCTGTCGATTTCAAAGTTACTGACCGAGCGAATGGGCGGTTGTATCTCAGCAAAATACAAAGAAAGCACATTATTAATAACGCTCTGTTTTTCTTAAATAAAAATTACCGCCGAGAGCGACCGGATGGTCGCTCTCGGCGGTAATTTTCAGTATTAATTCGAATAATTATAATAAAAAACAAATCCGAACCAATTTCGATCAACGAAATAATTCGGATTTATTACGTTTGGTGACCCGTACGGGAATCGAACCCATGTTTCCAGCGTGAGAGGCTAGCGTCTTAACCGCTTGACCAACGGGCCTCAGTGCGTGATTATTATATCAAAAAAAAACGCAAATGGCAATAGGCAAGTTCAACAAAATATATGAAATATTTTTGTACATTATTCTATATTTCGGCAAAAACAAAAAAACACTGAAACAATATAGACATATTCGCCTTCATTACCTGAAAATTACCGGATATTCAATTCTTTTTGTAAAAAATCAATCATATCCTCTATGTAAAAATAACGTTTTTTAAAAACACCGCTTTCATGCAGATGCAGAAGCTCCTTAAGCGAAACGATCTTTACTTCACTCACCTCATCGGGCTGCATCACAAGCTCCTGTAACGATACGTTCTGACGAAAGATCCAAACGTCACAGATCGCCTTCGCGCCTACAGGATAACGCCGCTTATAGCGCTTATAGAGTCTTCCCTTTTCCGTATCAAGCGTAACGCCAAGCTCCTCCCTGACTTCGCGTAAAACAGCAGTCAGCGAATCCTCGCCCGCCTTCGCGCAACCGCCCGTACATTCCCACGTGCCACCAAAGCTTTTACCTTTCTGACGGCGTGAAAGAACGACGTTGCCGTCGTCTGAAACAATCCACGCATAAACGACAAGATGGTACTCATGCAGCCCAAGCTCGTGCTTGCCGCGTTGCGTGATCTTGCCTTCGATCTTGCGGTAATCCTCGCCATAAACGTCCCAGAATTCACGCATGCCCATCCCCTCTTTCTCATTACGATATCGTATTCTTTATTATAATTTTATATTTTACACGATTCGGTAAAAAATGTCAAGCATTTCACCTCAACAAATTCAAATTTTCGATAAAAATAAAAAAACCGAAAAAATATCGCAAATAACTTTGCATATTCATTCGGTTTTTTTATAAAGCAATCGAATATTCCGTTCAATTATTTGCCGTCCGCGCCAAGCATAAGCACGCAATCGAAATTCTTCTTCACCCATCATATCAAGACGCTGTGAATTCAGATACGGAACAAGTCCGTTTTTAAAAAACGCAATCGGCGTTTCTTGGGGCGCTTGCGCATAAGGACAGACCTCCTGACAAACATCACATCCCCAAAGAGAGCCGAGCGAGCGTATCTCATCACACTCTCCTTCGGTCAGATTCCCCTTCTTTTGTGTCAGAGCAGATAAACAGACCGACTTTTTGGGACAAGCAGCTTGACACTTACCGCAATGCATACAGGTCTCGGTACGATAGTCTTCCCTTTGCCCCAAAACCTCGATTGGAAGATCGGACAGCACCTCACCGATAAACACGTAAGGTCCGTACTGCTCGGTCAACAGAAGCCCATTATCCCCCATCACACCAAGTCCGCAAAGCGCGGCAGCATGCCGCTCGTCAATTGGAGAATTGTCAGAAAACATCGAAAAAGATGCTTCGGGATACACCTCCGAAAGCTTTGACAATACCCGCTTTGAAAGCTCCTTGACGTACGAATGATAATCACGCGCAACGGCATAACGCGAAAGATTTCTCTTGCCCGAAATCTCGGTATAATAAGGCATCAGAAAAATGACAGCCGACATTGGCGTAAACGGAAGGCAAGTCAGCTTATGCGGCTGTATCACACGGCAAAGCGAAAAAGGAATCGTCTCGAGGAGAAGGATGCCCTCCTCCCCGAAGACGCTTTTTACGAAATGATTCATGCTCTTGCTTTGGTGCGGATCTCTTCAAGCGCCATAGCCACGAACTCATCGGGAATCATTGCTCCGAGATCTCCCTTGTCACGCGAGGTAACCGCCACCGTACCGTTTTCAACCTCTTGCGCACCGATAACAAGGCGATAAGGCACTTTTCCGAGTCTGGCCTCTCGGATCTTATAACCAATCGTTTCATTACGGTCGTCAACCTCAACGCGCATACCGGCAGCCTCAAGCTTTGAAGCAAATGCGTGCGCATATTCACTCTGCTCGTTACCGATAGGCAAAATCTTGACCTGTACGGGAGCGAGCCAAAGCGGAAATGCACCTGCGTATTTTTCGATGAGAAGCGCAAGCGTTCTTTCATAACAACCGATCGAGGTGCGGTGAATGATATAAGGATTTTTCTTCGTACCATCGCGGTCAACGTATTCCATACCGAACTTTTCAGCAAGCATCTGGTCGATCTGAATGGTGATCAGCGTATCTTCCTTACCGTATACGTTTCGGATCTGAATATCAAGCTTCGGTCCGTAGAATGCCGCCTCACCAATACCGATTTTATAAGAAATTTCGAGCTTGTCAAGAATTCTCTTCATCATACCCTGCGCTTCGTCCCACTGCTCGGGCGTACCGATATATTTTGCGGTATCTGTGGGGTCCCACTGCGAGAAACGGTAGCTCACGTCCTCGTACAGTCCGAGCGTTTTCAGCATAAAAGTAGTAAGATCAAGACACGCCTCAAACTCCCCTTCAAGCTGTTCGGGGGTACACATCAGATGTCCTTCCGAAATAGTAAACTGACGGACACGGATAAGTCCGTGCATTTCGCCCGATGCCTCATTTCTGAAAAGCGTCGAGGTTTCGTTGTAACGGAGCGGTAAATCGCGATACGAACGACCTTTTGCAAGATACGCTTGGTACTGGAACGGACAGGTCATCGGACGAAGAGCAAAAACCTCCTTATCCTTTTCGGGATCGCCAAGCACAAACATACCGTCGCGATAATGGTCCCAGTGTCCCGATATTTTATAAAGATCACTCTTTGCCATAAAAGGAGTCTTCGTAAGAAGCCAACCGCGCTTCTGTTCTTCATCTTCAACAAAACGCTGAAGCGTTTGGATCATTCTCGCGCCCTTGGGAAGCATAATAGGCAGTCCCTGACCGATTGTATCAACCGTCGTGAAAAGCTCAAGCTCACGACCGAGCTTGTTGTGGTCGCGCTTTCTTGCTTCTTCAAGCATCGTAAGATGCGCCGCAAGCATGTCCTTCGAGGGGAACGCCACGCCGTAAATACGTTGCAACATCTTGTTTTCACTCTTGCCCTCCCAATATGCGCCGGTACACTGCGTCAGCTTGAAAGCCTTAACGGCGCCCGTAGCAAAAAGGTGAGGACCTGCGCAAAGATCAACAAAGTCACCCTGACGATAGAAAGAAATCTCATCCCCCTCGGGAATACGCGCGATAAGAAGAACTTTATAGGGCTCACCCTTTTCTTCCATCAGCTTGATCGCTTCTTCACGGGAAAGCGTAAAACGCTCAATTTTAAGATTTTCCTTCACGATCTTCTTCATTTCAGCTTCGAGCTTATCAAGCGCTTCGCGGCTGAAGGGCGTATCGCTGTCAAAATCGTAATAAAAACCGTCCTCAACCGATGGCCCGATCGTCAGCTTCGCATCGGGAAAAAGGCGCTTTACAGCCTGCGCAAGAATGTGCGCCGCCGTATGATTGAAGACTCTCTGTCCTGGCTTATCAGCAAAGGTCAGAGGCGTAAGATGCGAACCCTCGGCAATGGGAGCGGTCAAAGCAACCGTCACACCGTCAAGCTCTGCCGCAATAACCTCTCTCGTCATAAGACCCGCTTCCTTAATCGCATCGTAAGCCGTTACAGCAGACTCGGTTTCAAATTCCTTGTCACAAAGAATGATTTTCATGCTTTTACCTCTTTATTGAAATCAAATTTTAACGAAAATAAAAACCCCGAACAACAACACGTTGTTCGGGGTGTGGATACAAAATCCGCACGGTTCCACCCGAGCTTTCACTCAATTGGTATTCACTTATCTTAAAACGGTGGTACCCAATATCCGATCGCCGCGACTTTTCAGCTACCGTCGCTCTCTGTAGGCGTTCTGCAATAACAGACGTGTCCGCTTCGTTAATATATCATTTTATAACACATTTTCAGCGATTTGTCAAGTATTTATGCAAAAAGTTTGTAAAAATCCCCTGCAAAACAGCCACAAACTTTACTCAACCGTTTCCCTTTGACAAAGCTCGGCAATATCACGCACGACGTAGGTAGCGATCTTCTTGATATCCTCAACTGCGTTTTCAACGGCATAGCTGCAAAACGAGCGGAGCATCGCCTCGTCGTTATAATTATCGCCAACCGTACGCACCGCATCGATATTGATTTCCCACAGCGCGCAAAGCTCGCAGATGCCCGCCGCCTTGTCCACCCCGTAAGGCACGATGTCAATACATCTGCCGTTCACAAGCGCCGTCACCTTCTCAAAAAACTGCCGGTTAATCTCATTCGCCAGCCGCATCGCCTCAGGTCTGTCCGCGCATACCGTCGAGATCTGCGTAAATTCACGCGGCTCGTACGTCGCTCTCGTGAAATACCTCATATCATCCGCACGGCGCGCCTTATGCTCCTCGCTCACCACATAAAATTCGCTCTCAGCGAAGCAAACGGTTGCATACTGCGCTCCATTATCCAAAACGAAAGAAATAATCTCACGGCAAAGAAAAGCATCCTTTGTGTGATAAACCAACACCTTACCCTCACCGTCAGCGATCACCGCACCGTTATTCGCAATCAGAAAATCGCAAATAACTTCATCATTCTGAATCATGCGAATAAGATTTGACATTCCGCGCCCCGATACGATACCGAACTGATTTCCCGCAACGCGCCAATCAATCAGCGCGCGGCGCACATGCTCGGCAATACCGTCCGAGTTCAGTGTCCCGTCATAGTCACTTGCAATCAACTTCAGCTTTGCCATCATACCACTTCCCTGACATATTTTTATATGTCTAAGTGTATCACAAGGCAGCCGCTTTTGTCAAGTCTATTCGCGCGTCTTCCTTGAATTTACAAAAAAGCAAACAAAAGAAATGCTCGATCAGCTTCTTTTCTGATATTTAAGACGTGTCGCCTCGCCGCCTCTGACGTGACGTTCCGACTTATTTTCTTCAAGCAACGCCTTTACCAAAAGATACAGCGCATGGTTTTCTACCTTTAATATCCGCGTTACGTCCTTATGTACCGTACTTTTCGATATGCCGAAAACTTTAGCAGTCGCACGTACTGTCGAACGATGCTCAAGCATATATCGTCCCAGCATTTCACAGCGTTTATAATCCGAATACTCTACCGTCATAAGAAAAGCCCAACCTTTAATGAATGATAACGGTACATCTATATGCAAACACTTTTCCAATCATGCAAAAAAAGAAAGCCGTCCTTCACAAAAGAAAAACGGCTTTTTGGTTTATGAAAAATGGCTCTCAATCACCTTGCCCGTACCGCTCGGTGAATATTGCCAGAGATCAATATGACAGCACTCAGGCGCAATATAATAGTCTATTTTGCTCCGCAAAGGCTCCGCCTTACAGGAGTCAATAATGACGAGCTTAATCTTCATCCGTTCGGGAATGATGTTCTTGATATAGACTGCCACGCTGTCGCCAATGTGAATATCGCTTCGATATTCGGCAAGTCCCGCAAGGTTCGGGGAAAGCTCGATGAATACCCCGTAATCCTCAATACTGCGCACAATTCCCATAACCGTCTGTCCCACCGTGAACTGCGAAGCGTTTTCTTCCCATGTACCGAGAAGCTCCTTGTGCGTAACGTAAATACGTCCCGATACCGCATCTACACTTTTAACGACAGCCTTGATCGGCATACCTACGTAAAAACGGTCTCTCGGATGCGAAATACGCGACACTGAAATAGAGTCGATCGAAAGAAGCGAGGCAACACCGCAACCGACGTCAACAAACGCCCCGAAATGCTCAAGATGCGTAACCTTAGCGGGAATAATATCCCCCGCCTTCAAAGTATATAAATACAATTCCAACGCTTCAAGCTGCGCTTTTCGCCGTGACAGGATCGCGTAAGGCTCGCCCCTATCATTCACGGAGATCGCCATTACACGAACGGCAACCGGTTTCCCCACACGCGAAATAATGGCAATATCCTTCAACGGTTCACCGTCTGGCGTATACCCAACTTCATCGCGATAGATCACACCCTTCATACAGCCAAGATCGACCCACAGATTAAGAGCGCCGTCGCAAAGCATTGCCACGCCCTCAATAATCATACCCTGCTGCATCGCGCGCTCAAGCGCCGCAGGCGACGATTTTGCTTCTATTACCTCATCAAGCAGCCGTAAAGCGCCCTCAGGTAAGTACTGATTTTCCCACATACTGTTTCCCTCTTTTCTTTTACGGTAAACGTCTTTATTTCTTTGTTCCAAGCATATTCCGTTCTTTTCTAAAATATACCCTGTGCATTCCTTATTATCACAAATAGTACCGCGAAATCTTGTCGCATTTTGAAAATAAAAAACAAAAAATAATTGTTAATATTTTTATTAATACGAGTCAGAAATTCAACGATTAAATGACTTAAAGAGAGATTAAAAGAGTATTTTTTGCGTTTTTCAAAAAATGAATATTTTTTTGTTAAAAAGTACTTGACAAGGCGGTTTTGATTTGCTATAATGCCATTCGTGGAAAAAATATCGAACACATAAGGAGAAAAACAAAGATGGCAAAGTCTTATATGGCTAAACCCGAAACGGTTGAACGCGGTTGGTACGTAATCGACGCCGCTAACAAGCCCCTCGGTAAAACTGCAGCTCTTGCCGCTACGATCCTCAACGGCAAGCATCGCCCCGAGTATACCCCTCACGTTGACTGCGGTGAATTCGTAATCATCATCAACGCTGAAAAGGCTATCCTCACCGGCAAAAAACTCGATCAGAAGCACTACTATCATCACTCCGGCTACGTCGGCGGTCTCAAGGACGTTACCTACAGAAAGCTCATGGCAACCAAGCCTGAATTCGCTATGACGCTTGCAATCAAGGGTATGCTTCCCAAGAATCACATCGGCGAAAAGAGCCTCACCCGTCTCAAGGTTTACAGAGGCGCCGAACACAATAACCAGGCTCAGAAGCCCACGGTTTACGAAGGCTAATCAGGAGGGTACAAAGAATGACTTATACCAGTGCAAAGCCCTACTTCTACGGTACGGGCAGAAGAAAGAAATCGGTAGCAAGAGTTCGCCTTGTTCCCGGTAACGGCAAAATCACCATCAACGGCCGCGATATTGACAACTACTTTGGTCTTGAAACCATGAAGCTCATCGTAAATCAGCCCTTCGGCGTAACGAACACCGTTGGCAAGTTCGACATCATCTGCACCGTTCAGGGCGGTGGCTTCTCCGGTCAGGCAGGCGCTATCCGTCACGGCGTTGCAAAAGCTCTGCTTCAGAGCGATGCTGAGCTTCGTACTGCTCTCAAAAAGGCAGGCTTCCTCACGAGAGACCCTCGTATGAAGGAAAGAAAGAAGTACGGTCTCAAAGCCGCTCGTCGCGCTCCTCAGTTCTCAAAGAGATAAGGAAACC
>CAZMAF010000036.1:0-9852 GCA_964564225.1 uncultured Lachnospiraceae bacterium | reverse complement strand
GACACCCTCGTTTTTTCTGCAAACGACACCTATCTTTTCAGTGGGTGTCGTTTTTCTTATCTCCGTCGACCTTTCGGTCGCCGAAAGACACGCCTTCGTCGTGTCAGCTGAAAACAGTCCCCCGGACTGTTTTCTTTACGCTGACACAGTTCTCAAAGAGATATGGAAACCGACACCCTCGTTTTTTCTGCAAACGACACCTATCTTTTCAGTGGGTGTCGTTTTTTCGTATACTTTTCCCTTCTTTTGATACACTAATAAAAAAACGAAGGGGGATTTCTATGAATCACGTTAACGAAACCGAATTACTCAATTATATCAGGCAAAACGCCGAAGCCGCTATGAACGGCATTGATATGGTCGAAAACACCATCACGGGAAGCGACCTGAAAGCAGTCATTCAAAGACAGAAAAAAGACTATCACGGCTATTATGCCGAAGCGGATACCCTGCTCCGCCGACAAAACGGCACACCCGAAAATATGCCCTTTGTGGCAAAAATGTCGGCAACCGTAATGGGAAATTTCAAAAAGCTCACCTACAAGGACGACCGCGACGTTGCCGACAGTATGATCGAAGGTACGTCAATGGGCATCAACGCCTTAACGAAGCATCTGCACGAATACGACGGCAAAAATACCGAAGCAAAAAAGCTCGCCGAAAACGTCATCGCGTTTGAAGAAAACTGCATCGAAGAATTAAAACCATTTTTATAATCAAAAAACACCGCACATGTGCGGTGTTTTTTGATTATAAAATTATTCCGAAAGATCCTCAACGAGGATTTCAATAACGGCATTCGGATCTGCTGTAAGCTTCACCGCATCGCGCTCTTTTAAAAACTTGGGCGCAACCTGCGGGAACATCGCGCAACTCAGTACGTCTTCCTCGCTCTTGGTAATATCGGCATATTTCGCGCGATACTTTTCAAGCTCAGGCGCGATCAGATCAGCAGGACGGCAAGTGATAACCTCGTCATCACCGATTGCCTTCTTACGCACATCTTCATTCACCTTACCGGGAAGCATACCGTATTCACCGCGAAGAAGTCCCTTCGATTCCTTTGTAACCATCTTGTAACGCTCACCTGCAAGTACGTTAAGCACTGCCTGAGACCCAACGATCTGACTCGTAGGCGTTACAAGCGGAGGATAACCGAAATCCTCACGAACTCTCGGTACTTCAGCAAGAACCTCATACAGTCTGTCCTCTGCCTTAGCCTGCTTGAGCTGAGAAATCAAGTTTGAGAGCATACCGCCCGGAACCTGATAAAGCAACGTATTGGGATCTACGTTCAACACCTTAGGGTCAAGCGAGCCGCTTTCCTTAAGCTTTGCCGCAACCGTACGAAAATGTGCGGCAGGAGCAGTCAGATCCTCAAGACGAATGCCGGTATCGTACTCCGTACCCTTCAGCGTGGCAACAATCGCCTCGGTCGAAGGCTGCGACGTACCGTTAGCAAGAGGAGAAAGCGCAGTGTCAATAATATCCACACCTGCCTGAACTGCCATCAGATAGGTCATATCGCCCGTACCCGTGGTGTTATGCGTGTGCAGATGGATCGGCACTTTAACCTTCTCTTTCATTGCCTTCACGAGCGAATACGCATCGTAAGGAAGCAAAAGATTTGCCATATCCTTGATGCAAACGGTATCAGCACCCATGGCTTCAAGCTTTTCTGCAAGCTCAACGAAATAAGCTTCGCTGTGAACGGGGCTGACGGTATAGCTGATCGCCGCTTCCACGTGACCGCCATACTTCTTTGTCGCGCGAATTGCAGCCTCCATATTTCTCGTATCGTTCAAAGCGTCGAAAATACGGATCACGTCGATACCGTTTTCAATTGCTTTCTTTACAAAAGCATCAACAACGTCATCGGCATAGTGCTTGTAGCCAAGAAGATTCTGTCCGCGAAGAAGCATCTGAAGCTTTGTATTCGGGAGCGCCTTTCTGAGCTTACGAAGTCTTTCCCACGGATCCTCGGAGAGAAAGCGCATACAGGAGTCAAAGGTAGCGCCGCCCCAGCATTCAAGGGACCAGTAACCCGCCTTATCGAGAGCCTCACAGGCAGGAAGCATATCCTCGAGACGCATTCTGGTCGCCGCCTGCGACTGATGCGCGTCACGAAGAATCGTATCGGTAATATATACTTTTTTCGTCATAGTAGTAAACCCTTTCAAACGATATTAACCGAAGAGCGCAAGAAGTACGCCTGCGGCAATAGCCGAGCCGATAACACCCGCCACGTTGGGGCCCATCGCATGCATCAAAAGGAAGTTTCCGGGATTTTCTTCCTGACCAACCTTCTGTGAAACACGCGCCGCCATCGGAACGGCAGAAACACCGGCAGAGCCAATAAGGGGATTGATCTTCTTGCCCTCCGGCAAAAAGAAGTTCATGAGCTTGGCGACGAGTACACCGCCTGCCGTAGCAACGCCAAAAGCAACGACGCCCATAACGATGATTTTAATCGTATTCCAGCTGAGGAAGGTTGTAGCTGTTGCCGTCGCGCCGACAGAGATACCGAGAAATACCGTAACAATATTCATCAGCTCATTCTGTACCGTCTTGGAAAGGCGCTCTGTAACACCGCACTCTTTGAGAAGATTGCCAAACATAAGCGCACCGACGAGAGCGGTAGCCGAAGGAACAATAAACGCAACGAAGATGGTAACAAGAATGGGGAACAAAATCTTCTGTTTCTTCGATACGGGCTTCAACGAGTCCATAACGATCGCTCTTTCCTTCTTGGTGGTTAAAAGCTTCATGATCGGAGGCTGAATAACCGGAACAAGCGCCATATAGGAATAGGCTGCAACAGCGATCGGACCAAGCAAATGAGGCGCAAGCTTCGTCGCAACGAAGATCGCGGTAGGACCGTCCGCACCGCCGATAATACCGATTGAGGAAGCCTCTGCGCCGGTAAAACCAAAAATCGAAATACCTGCGGCAGCCGCAAAGGTTGCGAAAATACCGATCTGTGCCGCAGCACCGAGCAGAAGGCTCTTGGGGTTTGCAATCAACGGGCCGAAGTCGGTCATCGCACCAACGCCGATAAAGATCAGGCAGGGATAAATACCGAGCTTAACGCCGAGATAAAGAACGTCTATAAGACCGGGGGTGATCGTGTTACCGATATTCTCGGTCAGAAAAATGAGCGAAGGATCGCCTGCGGGAAGATTTAATTCCGCAATCATTTCAGGCGTGATGGTAGCCCCGCCAAAAAGCGCCCAGTTTACGTGACCGCCTGCAAAAAGCGCCTCGTGGAAAACCTCCGCACCCGGCAGATTGGTGAGAAGCATACCGATCGCGATCGGTAAAAGCAGAAGCGGCTCAAATTTCTTAACAATGGCAAGATAGCAAAGCAGACAGGAAACTGCGATCATCACAAGATACTTCCAGCCGCCCTCCATCGAAAAGAGCATATAAAAACCGGTTTGTTTTAAAAAGCCAATGACAGCATCCATGCTGTTACCTCCGCATTACACGAGCGCGCAAAGAACCGTACCGGCCTCAACCGATGCGCCGTTTGCTACGCTGACAGAAGCAACCGTGCCATCAGCAGGTGCCATGATTTCATTTTCCATCTTCATTGCCTCAAGGATCATAAGAACGTCACCCTTCTTAACCTGCGCGCCGTTCTGTACGTTTACCTTCAGAATCGTACCGGGCATGGGAGCTGTAATGGTTGCGCCGCCTGCGGCTACGGGAGCTGCAGGAGCCGCGGGAGCTGCAGGAGCTACGGAAGCAGCCTTGATCTCAGATTTGTCTACTACTTCAAGGGTGATTTCATATACGTTTCCGTTTACAGTAACTTTGTAAGCTTTCATCAGTAAATACCTCTCTTTGTTAAATTACAGTTTTTTAAAGGACAAAACGCGAATAGCGGAAATATCGGTGCCTTCTTCTTCCGCAACAGCGGCGACGACAGCAGCAATAAGCTCTTGTCGATTGGGAATGGCTGCGCTTACCGCAGGAGCTGCCACGGGACTCGAAGCAGGCGATACCGTTTCAGGCTTTGCTTTTTCAGCAGAAAGCAGATTCATCAGCATCACGAGTCCAACAATACAGATAAGTCCGACGAAAACGACCGACACACCCAGAAGTACCGTAAAGAGAATACCGGGCTCATCAGCGGACGCCGAAAGTGCGAGGATGTAATTTTCCATACCTTGACTCCTTTTCATGGATATATTATTGCAAGAGCTTTTTCACAATTCAAAAGCCTCAACTCAATTCAGTATACCATATATTCTTACGTAAGTAAAGAGATTTTTTTCCTAATTTTTTATTTTTTTCCTTTCATGTCCCTACTACTCGCGGCAAAGATACCTCACCCGAATCGAGAAGCACGGTACTGCCGTCATCAAAAGTGAGCTGAAGTCGGAAATCGGAACAAAGCTCACTGACAGTCGCTTCCCGTTCGCCGTATACAACACGCTCGCCAAGAATAAACAAACGGTCGCGGTACGCGCCGTAAAGCGAAAAACTGTCTCGCAAAAGAATACGGCGAAGCGAGGACACGAAAGCATTGACCAATTTTTCGCGCGCATAGCTCGGTACTTTATCGGTAAAAATCACACCTGCCCGATCGCGGAATTCAAGCGGGAAATTTTCCTTGGGAAAGGTAAGATTAAATCCGACCCCCACCACAACGAATGCGCCTTTCGTATAGGAATTGCCTTCACTCCTGCCTGCCTCAGCAAGAATACCCGCCACCTTTTTTCCATCAATATAAACGTCGTTCATCCACTTGATCTTGCATTCTTTTTCTGAAATACTTTCAATGGCTTCACAAGCGGCAACACCTGCTGCTGCGGTAATATCAGAAGGTCTGAAGCTTCTTTCACCAAAACGAAGCAGTACGCTGAGATAGACTCCCGTACCAAGTGGCGAAAAAAAACTATGCTCTCCCCTGCCGCGTCCTTCCGTCTGCGACTCAGCCACCACAACGGTATAATCGGGAGCATCCTGACGCGCATACTCCTTCAGAATCGCATTTGTCGAAGTCACCGTGCGGAATACCACCGTTGACTGTCCGCATTTCTGGCGGATATACGAAGCGTTAAGTTTAGGATTTTTCTTCTTAAAAAAACCGGACATACTGATTCTCCTATCAAAAAAGGAGCCGGATCGGCTCCTTTCAGTGTTTAATTCTGCGGCTCGTCTTCGTCAAGAATTACAAGCTCATCTTCCACTTCCTTGCCGGCATTTTCATCAATATGAAGCACCTTGGCAACCTTCTTTTTCGCGCGTCTGTAAAAGATCACGACCGTCGTACCAACGGCAATTGCCATCGAACCGATCGAAACGAGCAGAACCGAAACCGTGGAAGGATCAATATACAGCGTTTGTGCAAATGAATGTAACATTCTGATCATATCCCTTTCAAAACAATAGCGTACAATTTCTCATACCGTAAACAAGTGTAGCACAAAACCAACCGCTTGTCAAGACTTTTTGCGGCGCTTTGCAAGCGACGACAGTAAATACTTAGCGCCTGCCGCCGTTGCGGTTTTTGGATGATAGAAAAAGTCCTTCATCGTTTCGGTGATCTTCTCACGGTACTCCGCCTCACGAGCCAAAAGCTCGTCAGCAACCTCACCCACACGGTAAAGCTCGTCCTTTTCAAGCGATACGCCGAGCTTGTCACGCAACGAGATTTCCACAGGAATAAGATTAATCTTCTGCCAATTGGGATTTAAGCATTTCAGCTTAGTATTGATAAAGAGCGCGGGACGCTTGGTAGCAATACAAAACTCGTAGGAAATACCCGACCAGTCGGTAATCAGAAGGTCAGAAGCGTATGTCGAACGATTGACCGAAAAATCAAGCTCAAATACAAGTCCGTCACCCACTTTATCGGCGTATTTATCTACGATAGCTTTCATTTTTGCCGAAAACCGCTTGACGTATTCGGGATGCGGACGCACGATAATGCGATTTTTATCAGAATACAGCCCGTCAATCAACTCGTCAAGACAGGAATCAAGCAGATTGTCCTCATTCCACGAAGGAGCAATCAGAATCTCACGGCGACGCGAGAGATCGTAATTGGCTTCTCGCTCAGCGTTGACACGCTCGCCTGCCTCGATTAACTTGTCGGCATAAGGAAAACCAAATTCAACGAGCGTTTTTTCTTTAAGCTTATATACGCGCTCAATCTCACGAAGCTCAGCATAAACGTGAGGTCCTGTACAAAATACCGTATCAAACGCATCGAACGCGCCCTCTCGGAAAGAAAGATGTACGCTCATCGGATCGTGAGGCAGATAAACGTATTCTATATCCTTCTGCAACAGCGAGCGCTTGAGATAAAACTTGTCAAGATCGGGCGTGGTCATCAGCATCATGTCGCATTCGAGCTTGAGCATCAGAGGGATCATCTTCTTCAGCCCGATATAATAAGGCTTGATGCGAGGCTCGGTCTTGGCAATTTCAAAAATAATATCGTTCGGGTCGTTCGTCACGTAATGGATCGAAAGATTGGAGCGGGCAAGAAGCTCCGCGATCACGCCTTCAAAATACTTGTAAAAACCGCTTTTTTCGGAATAAACCACGACGTGCTTATTCACGATATGGAAGAAACGCTTGTAATCTTCCCTTTCACGGCGAATTTCCTCTTTGGAGCGCTCCTTTTTACTGCCGTCAAGCGCAGCGATCGCATCAAGCTCGCGTCGGCTTTTTTCAAGCGCCTCATAATCAACGTACTTTTTCGGATTGATAAGAGCGTTCAGAAGGTACATCACCGCAATGGCAAGAAGATTGGAAGCAATCCAGTAAAGCACCGTACCCGTCGGTACAAAGAAGCCGAGATATAGCGAGATTCCGACCGAAAGCGCCATCAGCCCGTACTGATTTAATTTTCCCTGCTCATGTTGTAACACGTTGGAAAGATTCTGTGTCAGACAAAGAAGATAAGAGGAAAACGCTGCCATCAGCGGAACAAACAGATATACCCCGCCGACTGTCGAAGGGACGACAGAAAGCGAGAGACCGAAAAAGCCAAGGTCAAGCGCTGTGACCTGATCAATCAGGCGCACCAACGAAGCCGTATCAACTCCACTGATCACGGTTTCCTTATGAATCGCGCCATTCTTGATCGCATCAACGATCAGAAGCTGATAGGACGATTCTTCAGGATTTGCGCCAATCAAAGAAGCCAGCGCGTGAACGGTAGACTCATCCACGCCGAAAAGATAGCTCAACGGATGATAAATAATATAGATCACCGCCATCAAAAGCACGATCTGCAAAACGAGCGGAACGATCGAAAGCATTGGATGGTACTTTTCCCGTTTGAAAAGCTTTGCCTGCTCTTCGGCAATGGTATCGCCGTCGCCGTAATATTTTGCCTTCAGAAAATTGATATCAGGCTGAATTCGCACCATAACGATTGAATTTTTCTGAATCCAGACCGAAAGGGGCATCAGGATAAGCTTTGTTGCCAGCGTAAAGAGCAAAATAGCAAGCCCGTAATTTTCGACGAGCATCCAACACCATTTCATCAGAATGCCAAGCGGTATGCAAATATAATAAATCAGGGTATCCATCATAAAATCCTTTATTTCTGTAAAACGGCAATCTGCTTATTTATACAAATCACCGACGTTGATTCGCTCAACGAGCGTCCAATTTTCAAATTTCTTGGCATCGCCCTTAACGGCATAAACCACGATCTCGTCATCGCCCCCGATATTTGTCTTCTGAAAATGATAGTAACGGGTGATATCCGCATCCTCGGGAGTCGCAAAAATACTTGTACCGTAATCGTTTTCAGGAACAATTCCCTCACTCTCAAAAATCGAAGCGCGTATCTGACTCTGCTCAACAGGCGCATGATTTACCTTCAATTCACCCAAGCTTTCCCCCTTTTTCTTGACAAGAAGCGTGGTGACACGCTCGCCCGAAAGATCCTCGGTGTCACTGTGCGCGGCGGCATGATCGCCCGTAATGACGATCGTCGCATCCGCATAAAGTCCGAGTCGCTTCAGTTCGTCAATAAAATAATTCACGAACAAAAAGGATACACGCATCGAAAGGTCGCTATCCCAACGGTCGTTACTTCCCGTAACCTCACTGAAATCCTCATAATACTTGTTCGGCATGTGACAGCCGTCAATGTGTAAAAAGGTGAAATTCTTGCCCTCCGTCATCGACATCGCCTCGGCAGTCAGCCACTCGTATGCCGACTTCATATCAGGGTCATAGAGCGGATTTTCAGCATCATAAACAACATGTTTGTTGAAATCGCTCGACGAGATCATGCCCACCGTACCCTTTGCCGCGATCGGCAGATAGCGAAAGAGCGTAAGACGAAGCATATCGCCCAAAAGAGCAACGCGGTTCGTCACAGTATAATCGACAGAAGTTCTGACATTGTCTGCATAGTCAGCAAAAACGTTACCGTTTTCATAAGCGTAAAACTCATCGGTATACAGTTTAATGTTATAGCCGTTTTTCTTGAGTTCCTTTAAAAAAGTTCCCTCTCCGTACGCTTTTTCAAAATACTTTTCTCGGCTTGAAGAATAATCGTTTTCAATGCCCGTCAGCATATACGCAACAGCAGGATAGGTACGCGCATACTTGGTAATATGATTATCGTAAAGCGTAAAGCCGTCAAGATTTTCATAAAAATCAGGATCACTCTTTAAAATCGCGTTGTAATAATCAAGGTCAAAACGGTCAACCACAATCCAGATAATATTGCCGTCTTCACCGACCTCTGTAATACCCGCATTCGTCAGAATGCCGGGCATCACGGCAGACTCGGTCACATTTCCGCTTTCATCGGTCATACCGCGCTTATCCAAAGACACGAAAACCTCGGTGGTAAACGAAAGAAGCGCAAACATCATCACCTGAATACCAACTACCACAACAAGCGCGATAATCGAAACAAGACGCATAATATCGCGATTACGGCGAATATAGATCATTGCAAGAACCGCGCCCGCAATCACAGCAAGCCAGACGATCAGATTGATCACGGTTGCCGTCGCCGTATAGGTCGCGTTGCCGACACCGTCACCTACAACGGCATTCAGACCGAGATTGAGATAATTGCCTTGCAAATAGAGCATCACCGCAACGGCAAACAAAACGGCGTAGATAATATCAAACACCCTGCCGGGCAAATTCCACATCAGAAAAAAAAGAATCACACTGCAAAGCAGCGCTACCGCAAAGGAAATCCAACCAAAATCGCCAAAAGCAAAACCAAACTCCTCAATGTTATTGGAATATGCCTCAAACGGACCGAAGAAAAAGAGAGTGAACGGCAGTGCTATAGCAAGCAGCAAGGATGGCGCAAGCTTTTCAGTACTCGTGAAGGGCTGATAACGCACCTGTTTTTTCTCATTATTCATCATTGATCATTCTCCTATCCTCTGCACAAACCGGGCTTTCCAACCTTAATTCGTGACAAAATTCATAATGGATCATCACGTCAATCATAAAAAGACTCGCTCGTCTTAAAGTAACAACAGCCATACTGTTGCATTGTCATTTATTATAACACAAAATCAGGCAACTGTCAATTAAACTTCATCAGAAAGAGGCAAAAAAGATTTCTTTTTTTATTTTCGCCGCGAGAAAAGAAAAACTTACAAAAAAACGAGAAAACCTCTTGCCAAAAAGCAAAAAACAGTATATAATACTCATAAATGTGGCTTAAAATCAGATGATGAAAGGAATCGTCACGAAAAATGAAAAATATCGAAAAAACCATGGACAAAATCGTCGCGCTCTGTAAGAACCGCGGTATCGTATACCCCGGCAGTGAGATCTACGGCGGTCTTGCAAACTCCTGGGACTACGGTCCTCTCGGCGTTGAAATGAAGAACAACGTCA
>CAZMAF010000035.1:0-18411 GCA_964564225.1 uncultured Lachnospiraceae bacterium | reverse complement strand
AAACGACACTACAAGTGAAGAGTGAAGAGTGAAAAAGTAAAAGGAACTAAAACGATGTTCGTTTTAGTTCCTTTTGGCGGAGAAGGAGAGATTCGAACTCTCGAACCCTGTTACGGGTTACACGATTTCCAGTCGTGCGCCCTCGACCAACTAGGCGACTTCTCCATGGTCGACAGATTGCTTTCTTGCAATCGCGGACTTTATTATAGCAAAACAGATGCGATTTGTCAATAGGTAAATAAAAAGTTTTTGATAAAAAAGAGAAAAGTTTTTTGATATGTGGCATGTGAAAATCCGAGAAAGTGAGACGTGAGAGGTGAATAGGCGAAAGGGAGGAAGGGGAAGGATAATAAGAAAAGGGGGATGAATATGAAAACGGTTTTTGTGGTATTCGGCACGCGGCCGGAGGCGATCAAGCTTGCGCCTTTCATTCATGAGCTTAAGAGGAGAGAGAAGGCGCGTGTTTTGGTGGTTCTCAGCGGACAGCACCGGGAAATGCTTGAGGAAGTGCTTTTGAATTTTGACATTATTCCGGATTACAATCTTTGTGTGATGCGAGAGGGGCAGAGCCTATCGCTTTTAACGGCCAGAATTGTGTTTGGCATTGAGCAGCTTCTCAGGGAGCTTTGTCCTGACGTCGTTGTTGTGCATGGTGACACTACAACCGCCTTTGCCGCTTCTCTCGCCGCGTTCTACTGCGGCATTCCCACAGCGCATATTGAGGCAGGGCTACGCACGCGCGACATCAGAAATCCCTTTCCCGAGGAGTTCAATCGCCGCGCGATCGCGCTTACGGCGCGCTATCATTTTGCGCCCACCGCGATGGCGCGTGACAATCTCTTGTCAGAAGGGGTGGAGTGCTCGCGTATTTATCCGGTTGGAAACACCGTTGTTGATGCGCTTGGCATGACGGTGCGTGACGATTTTCGTCATATTCTTCTTGATTGGGTTTCGGGCAGTCGCTTTCTTGTTGTAACGGCACACCGCCGTGAAAATCTCGGCGAGCCGATGCGGGCGGCGCTTGTGAGGCTGCGGCAGGTGCTTGATGCATATCCCGATCTGAAGGCGATTTTTCCGATGCATAAAAATCCCGCGGTGCGTTCTGTCGTGACGAAGGTTTTCAGGGGCTGTGATAACATTCGTCTTGTTGAGCCTCTTGACGTTTTTGTTTTTCATAATCTTCTGTCACGCGCGTATTTTGTCGTAAGCGATAGCGGCGGTGTTCAGGAGGAGGCGACGGCGCTTGGCAAGCCCTTGCTTTTGCTCCGAGATATTACCGAGCGCCCCGAGGGCGTTGCGACCGGAGTTTTAAAGCCTGTTGGCGCATCGGGTGAAAAGCTGTATGAATGCGCCTCGCTTCTTTTGCGCGATGAGCGGGTATATGCTTCGATGGCAAAGGCGAGCGACGTTTACGGTGACGGCTTGGCTTCACGGCGTATTGCTGATATAGTGCTACAATAGAGAACTGTATTGCGGTACAAGTGTGTAAAAAGTATTGACTTTGCCGTTGAAAAAATGCGCTTGCTTTTTTGCCCGGCGTATGGTATACTGTGAGTAAGAAACGAAGGGTGGGACGGTCAGATGAAGATATATGATATATCACAGGAGCTTTTGACGGCGGCGGTATTTCCGGGCGACCCTGCGCCGCATCGCGAGGTGCTTGCCTCGATCGGGAAGGGGGACGTATGCAATCTTTCCGCGCTTTTGCTTTGTTTGCACAACGGTACGCATATTGATGCGCCCTATCATTTTTTTGACGGCGGCAAGTCGGTTGATGAGATTTCGCTCGACAAATGCGTTGGTTACTGCTATGTTGCCTCTTTTGACGGTGTTTTGTCGGCAAATGACGCGCGCTGTCTTCTTCGCTGCGCGCGCGTACGCTCACCCGAGGCGGCGAAGCGTATTCTTTTAAAGGGTAAGGCGACGGTATCGCTTGAAGCGGCGTCGGTTTTTGCCGAGGCTGGTGTGTATCTTCTCGGTAACGAATCGCAGACGTTTGGCTCTGAGGATGCTTCGGATGCCGTGCATCGTGTTTTGCTGGAAAAAGAGGTTGTTTTGCTTGAGGGTATCCGGCTTTGCAAGGTAGAGAACGGCGTTTATTTTCTTGCCGCACAGCCGATTTCCGTAAAGGGCGCGGATGGATCTCCTTGCCGCGCGCTTCTTCTCGAAATATAGCGCGCTACATAATCTGAAATTTTAAAAATTCTACAAAGTATAGAGTGAAAACGCTTGCTTATCACGCGGCGTGATATGGTATAATGCTTGTGAAAGGCAGGTGGTTGCTATGACCTATACGACGGGCGAGCTTGCAGGACTTTGCGGCGTTTCGGTGCGTACCGTACAGTATTATGATAACCGCGGCGTTATTTCCCCCTCATTATTCACTGAGGGCGGCAGACGTCTCTATACCGAGGATGATCTTGCCAGAATGAAGTTGATTTGCTATCTGCGCGAGCTGGATCTTTCGCTGAACAGTATTGTCGAAATTTTAAAGGAAGATCATTCGGAAAATGTGATCACGCTTATTCTTGCCGAGCAGGAGGCAATTCTTTCGGATGAGATTGCCGAAAAGAAGGAAAAGCTTTCGGGGCTTAACGCCTTGCGGGAGCTGTTAAAAAAGACAGACTGCGTAACGCCCGAGGCGATAGGTTCGGTAGCTCAGATGATGGAAACGAAAAAACAGTTGAAAAAAATGCGTATGACGATGCTCGTGTCGTCCATTCCGTTTGGAATTTTAGAAGTCGTCGGTATTGTATTGTGGGCAGTGAACGGCATTTGGTGGCCGTTTGCCGTGTACGCTCTTCTTGGCGTGCCGTGGGCGGTTTTCGTGTCGCGTTATTATTTCAAGCGAGTGGCTTATATTTGTCCTGTGTGCAGTCGGGTTTTTCATCCGCGTTTTAAAGAAATGTTCTGGGCAAATCACACGATGAAAACGAGAAAGTTGCACTGCCCTCACTGCCATCACAAGGGCTTTTGCGTGGAAACTTATCACAGAAGGGACGAATAGTATGCGCGAACTTATGTTAGAGATTAAAAATCTTGAAAAATCGTTTGGCGAAAAAGCGGTTCTCAAAGGACTTTCGCTTGCCGTGCCCGATCATTCGGTGTTTGGGTTTATCGGTAAAAACGGCGCAGGTAAAACCACGACGATGAAGGCGATCCTCGGATTGCTAAAGACTGATGCGGGGGAAATTTTTGTGGGCGGTGAGCGCGTTCTGTTCGGCGAAACGCCTACCAACCGTATGATTGGCTATTTGCCCGACGTGCCGAATTTTTACCCTTTTATGACGGCGTGCGAGTACCTTATGCTTTGCGGCGAAAGTCTTTCGATGACGAAAGCGGAAAGCGCGGCACGCGCTGACGAGCTGCTTGCGCTTGTGGGGCTTCAGGGTGAAACGCACCGTATCAAAGGGTTTTCGCGCGGTATGAAGCAGAGGCTCGGGATTGCGCAGGCGCTCTTTTGCCGTCCGCGTCTTCTGCTCTGCGACGAGCCGACTTCGGCGCTCGATCCGATTGGCAGAAAGGAAATCCTTGATATTTTGCAGTCGGTCAGAGAAGAAACCACCGTTTTGTTTTCAACGCATATTTTATCCGATGTGGAGCGCATCTGTACCGACGTAGCGCTTCTTCACGACGGGAATATTGTATTGCAAGGTACGATTGACGAGCTGAAGCGCTCGCGTTCTTTTGACGCCTTTTCGGTAGAGCTTACCGACGGTGCGGCGACAGATTTGCTTCTTGCGCGTTTTTCAGAGGCGCGACTTACCGATGGTAATACCGTAATGCTTGCGGGCGGCGATGCGCGTTTTCGCGAGGTGATGGCGTTCCTTCTCGAAAAGGGAATAGCACCGCGTAAAATGGAACGGCTTGAGCCGACGGTGGAGTCGCTTTTCGTGGAGGTGATCTCAAAGTGAAAGCGTTTGTTGCCTTTTTAAAAAAAGAATTTCTTGGCAGTTTGCGCAGCGCAAAGCTCTTGATTGTCGGCGGTTTATTTTTCGCATTCGGGCTTATGAATCCCGCCATTGCGAAAATCATGCCGTGGCTTCTCGAATTTCTTTCCGAATCGCTTGAGGGAAGCGGTATGAATATTACCGTGACGGCAGTAACCGCGCTCGATTCATGGGCGCAGTTTTTCAAGAACGTTCCGATGGCGCTTATTGTTTTTGTCTTGTTGTACGGGAACTGCTTTTCAAGTGAATACGAATCAGGCACTGTGGTTCTGCTTCTGACGAAGGGCTTGAAGCGGTATAAGGTTGTGCTTGCCAAAACCGTGAATATGCTTGCCGTCTGGTCGGGAGGATATTGTCTTTCCTTTACCCTGACCTATTTTCTGACGGGACTTCTTTGGGATAATTCTTTGGCGGTTTCGCTTGGCGCGGCGGTTGTTTATTGGTGGCTGTTCGGCGTTTTCACAATTGCGCTCACCGTCTTTTTCTCGGTGCTGTTCCGTTCGTACGGTTGCGTTCTGCTCGGCGTGGGTGGCAGTGTTCTCGTTCTTTATCTTATCAGTCTCTGGCAGAAGATTGCGGGCTACATTCCTACTTCGCTGATGAACGGTACGGTCGTTGTTTATGGTTTGGAAAAAGCTTCGGCATTTGTTGGCGCTTGTGTGATTGCATCGGTTTTGTCGGTTGCGGCGATCGTCGGTAGTATCGTTTTGTTTCATAAAAAAGAGCTGTAAGGCGAAATAAAAAACTACCTTGTTACGAAATGTAGTTTTTGAGTGGAACTTTTTTCAAAGAGCTATCACATTTCATAAGATTTTGATTTTTCGGAATGTCGTTTGGGTTTGCAGAGATTTTCAAGGAAAAGTTCATGCCGGATGTACGGTTTTGAAAATTTTTCGGTAAAAGCGCGGGATACGCTTGACTTTTCAAGGTATTGTTGATATAATGTCGTAACTAAAGATAAGATTGTTCTGATAATAGGGGTAGTTGCATGGCTTTGACGTATATTGTAAACGGGATACTTATTTTAGAATCCGCTGCGGTGTCGGGAAAGGCTCTTGTTTTTGATTCTGACAGCGGCAAGATCGTCGGTATGGCAGATACCGCTCCGACGGATGCTGAGGTGATTGACGCCCACGGCGGCTATATTGCGCCCGGGCTTGTGGATATGCATATTCACGGTTATCTTGGCGAGGACGTTTCGGACGGTAAATCTGACGGCCTTCGCAAGATGGCTTATGGGATTGCCCGAAACGGCGTTACTTCCTTTTTGCCGACGACGATGACGGTGTCAATGCCGGAAATTGAGGCGGCGTTTACGACGGTTCGCGCGCTGATATCGGAAAGCGCCTCGTGGGAAGGCGCTGAAATTCTCGGTGTTCACGCTGAGGGACCGTTTATCAATCCTTCTAAAAAAGGTGCGCAGGCGGTGGAAAATATCAAGTTGCCCGACGCTGCCTTTGTTTTCAGAAATGCCGATCTGATCCGCGTGCTTACGGTAGCTCCCGAGATGGACGCTTCGCATGCTATGATCAGAGAAGTCAGTGAAAAGAGCGATATTCTTCTTTCGATGGGACATACCGCCGCCGATTTTGATGAGGCAACGGGTGCCATCCGTGACGGTATCCGGCACACCACCCATCTTTTTAATGCGATGACTCCCCTTACCCATCGCGCACCGGGTGTTGTGGGCGCGGCACTTTTTTCGGACGAGGTTTCAACCGAACTGATTGCCGACACTTTTCACGTTCACCCTGCGCTGTTTTCGATTGTTGCCAAGGCGAAGGGGGACAAGCTTGTTCTCATTACCGACTGTACCCGCGCAGGCGGCATGCCCGACGGTGAATATGAGCTTGGCGGTCAGCCGATCTTTTTGAAGGGAATTGAATGCCGTCTTGCCGACGGTACGATCGCCGGAAGCGTTCTGAAGCTGAACGAGGCGGTGAGAAATATGCTCGCGCATACGGAGCTTGAACCTTACGAGGTTTTCAATATGGCTTCGCTGAATCCCGCAAAGGCACTCAAACTTGATACGCGCATCGGCTCGCTCGAAGCGGGCAAGGATGCCGATATTATCATTACCGATAAAGATATTCGCGTTCTTTGTACAATCAAGAAAGGAAGAATGATTTATGAAGCTTAAACTGCAAGCGCCGCTTGATCCCGACTTTATGCCGATGTCGGTGGTATACCGGGAATTTGAAAACGCCGTTTTCAGAGAAGGCGGTGAAAAGCTGACGGTGGCTCTTGAAAGAAACGACGGACTGATTTCGACTTATACGCTTGAGGTATACAAAGAGGGAAGCGGTCACGATGAAGAAAATTACGCGTTCGTTGAGCGCCTTGTCAAGACGCTTCTCTGGACGCGCGGCGGTTACCGTGTGATGATCTGCGGTCAGAAAACGCTTGCCGATCGCATTAAGGCAGATTATGCTGTGGGCGGTCGCCGTGAGTTTGACCGCGATTTTATGTCGGGCGTTTATGAAGCGCCCTTTGAAGTCGTGCATCTGCCCTTTGAAAAAGCGCCGTCCGGGAGAGAAAGCGCTTCTTCGGTCGGCCGTCATCTTGACGGCTGCCGTATCGGGTTTGATGCCGGAGGAAGCGACCGCAAGGTGAGCGCCGTTGTGAATGGCGAAGCGGTCTATTCCGAGGAGGTTGTCTGGTTCCCGAAGTTGCAAAACGATCCGCAGTATCATTATAACGGTATTATGGATGCGATGAAAACTGCCGCTTCCAAGATGGAGCGCGTGGACGGTATCGGCGTTTCGACGGCGGGCGTTGTGATTGGCAATCGCATGATGACCTCGTCGCTCTTTCTCAAGGTGAAGAATGAAAATCCCGAAGCGTTTGACAGAGTCGTGAAGAACATCTATACCGATATTGCCAAGGAGCTTGGCGATCTTCCCATTGAGGTTGCCAATGACGGCGACGTGACGGCACTTGCGGGCGCGATGGAGCTTGGCGACAATCGGGTTCTCGGTGTGGCAATGGGTACGTCGGAGGCGGGTGGTTACGTTGATAAAAACGGAAACATTACCGGTTGGCTGAATGAGCTTGCCTTTGTCCCCGTGGATTTCAATGAAAATTCGATGCTTGATGAATGGTCGGGCGATTACGGTTGCGGTGTGAAATATTTTTCGCAGGATGCGGTTATCAAGTTAGCGCCTGCCGCCAAGATTGAGCTTGACGAGAGCTTATCGCCTGCTGAAAAGCTGAAGGTCGTTCAGGGTCTTATGGCAAAGGGTGACCCCCGTGCCGCAGCGATTTATGAAACGATCGGCGTGTATTTCGGTTATGCGCTTGCTTATTATTCATTCTTTTACGATATGAAGCACGTACTTCTGATGGGACGGGTTTCCTCGGGTGAGGGAGGAAGTATTCTCCATAAAGCTGCCGAGCGCGTCCTTTCGCTTGAATTCCCCAAGCTTGCCGAGCAGCTTACGATCCATCTTCCCGACGAGAACAGCCGCCGTGTCGGTCAGTCGATCGCTGCTGCGAGTCTTCCGATGATCGGCTGATCTTAAATTTGCCGAAGCAGAAAAATGCTGTATTTGAATTTGAAAGAAAATAGGCGTTTTTTTGAAAAATTTTGGGTTTTATCGAAAATTTACTTGACAAAACAGGGCGGCGAGCGTATAATACAAGTAACTACATATAAAAGGAGATTTCACCATGGAAAACAAAATTCTCTTTGGCATTATGACGATTATTTTTAATTCGATCGGTGTTCCTTGCTTTATGCAGGGTAAAGTAAAGGCAGGTATTCTCAGAATTGTTCTCGCTACCGTTACCTTTGGAATCATCGGTACGATTAATGAGATTATGGGTATTGTCAAGGGTATCCAGATCCTTTGCATGAGCGATGAGGACTACGCTGCTGCTGACAAGGCAACGCTTCTTTTGGGTGTTCCTTCGGGTAAGTAAGATGCTAAAGAGGGACTGCTTCACGTGTCTGAAGCAGTCCTTTTTTGATGCTTAAACGAGAAAAACGGGGTAATTTCCGAAAGGTTAACGAAAATTGAAGATAATTCCGATATAAATGGTGAAAGATTCGTCTTCGGCTCTTGACAAAAGAGAAAAGTTCTGCTATACTCATAGGCAGTATGGTTTTATACGATTAACGATGAAAGGAAATTGGCTGTTATCATGGACGAGGGCGGTAGTTGTATTACCCTGACTCTTTTTACAACCGTATCAACAGAAAAACAAGGCATAACCGGCGAAATTGGGACACCAAGGGCGCAGGCTATGCTTTTTTTGCTTAAAAATCGGATGATTTTGTAGCGTGGAGTTCTTTGAGAGTCACACACATTTTGAGTTTTTAATGAATAAGGAGTTTTTTACTTACACATCATGGACATATTTTTACGTCTGTTACTTCAATTTCTTTTGATTTTTCTGAACGCGATTTTTGCCTGCGCTGAAACGGCGATGTTATCGACGAGTGACGTTAAGGTGGCAAAGCTTGTGCTTGAGGGCGACCGCCGCGCGAAGCGTCTTGCGAAATTCAAGGAAAAACCTGCCAAATTTTTATCAACCATTCAGGTTGCCATCACGCTGTCGGGATTCTTAGGCTCGGCATTTGCGGCAAGCAATTTTGCAGAGCCTGTTGCCAAGTGGTTTGAAGGGATCGGCGTTAAATTCACCGGTCTTGAAACGGTGATCGTTATTGTTATTACGTTGATCCTTTCGTTTATTACCATTGTGTTCGGTGAGCTTGTTCCCAAGCGTCTTGCGATGAAAAATCCCGAAAAAACATCACTTAATATGTCGGGCTTTCTCGTGTTTATCGC
Source organism: uncultured Lachnospiraceae bacterium (assembly GCA_964564225.1). GTDB lineage: Bacteria > Bacillota > Clostridia > Oscillospirales > CAG-272 > RGIG1993. The sequence goes on along the minus strand of CAZMAF010000035.1, from coordinate 9,671 downwards.
AAAGCTTTTTGCGCCTGTCGTATGGCTTCTTACGGTATCGACCAACGGTGTACTGACTCTCTTGCGTATTGACCCGCATGACGAGGGCGAGAGCGTCAGCGAGGAAGAAATCGTTATGATGGTTGACGTCGGCTCGAACGCGGGCGTGATTGACGATACCGAAAAAGAAATGATCAAAAAGGTCTTTGAATTTGATGATATGACGGCGGGTGAATTTGCTACCCACCGTACCGATATGGTCATTCTTTGGCTGGAGGATGACAATAAGAAGTGGGAAGAAATTATTCACGAAACCCGTCATTCGCTCTATCCCGTTTGCGGTGAGAGTGCCGATGACCTCGTGGGTATGCTGAACGTCAAGGACTTTTTCCGTCTTGGCGAGGCAACGCGCGAGGAAGTTATGGCGCAGTGTGTCAAGCCTGCCTATTACGTGCCACAGACGGTTAAAGCGGACGTTCTTTTCCGTCAGATGAAAAAGACACGCAACCGTTTTGCCGTTGTGCTTGATGAATACGGCGGTGTGTTCGGTATCGTGACGATGAACGATATTATTGAGCAGATCGTTGGCGGCTTTGATGAGGAAAGCATACAGGAGGAAGAAGAAGAAATCGTTCAGCTGGAAGAAAACAAGTGGTGTATCAAAGGCAGCGCGCCTCTCAACACCGTTTCGGAAAAGCTTGACGTGACCTTTGATGCCGAGGAGCTTGAGGCCGAGGAATACGACACTTTCGGTGGGCTTGTATTCGGACATTACGGTATGATCCCCTCGGACGGTTCGACTTTTATGATCGACATCGGCGAGTTTATTCACGTTGAAGTGCGTACGATTGTAGATCACAGAATTGAGGAAGCGATCGTGACGGTCATCCGTCCTGAGCCTGAGGATGAGGATGAAGAAGAAAACGAAGATTTTTAACAAATCCGAAAGCCCTCGCTGACGAGGGCTTTTGAATTTGGCGGTTTTGACGGGACTTTGGCGCGGCATGGACTCGTCTGCCTTGCCGATGATCGTGATGGCGGGCGGTGTTTGCGGTTTCCGCCGTCTTTGGATTATTACGGTCTTTCGGCGTTATCGCAAGCTTTGGGTATTTTATCTTTTCTATCTGTTTTCGTGGATGTCGGTTTTACTTTTTCGGTTGGTTTGGCTTTTGGTTCTGTGTCACCGTATGATAAAAAAATCTTCAGCGGATCTTCACGGGGACGGTCTTGCGGCTTCTTGACAAGCATTCTGTTTTTTGCTATAATACAGTATACGGTATTGATTTTCAGTTAAAGGAGAAACCAGATGATGACTTCATTGAAAAAACGTGTTTTGCCGCTTTGCCTTGCGGTTGTGATGATACTTTCGCTTTGTTCCTGCAATATTTTGCCCGATCCGAATATAAAGAGCTCAGCAAAAATTTCTATTGATGACCTGATGCAAAAGCAGGAAAATCAGAACGGCGCTTCGCAGACGATTGCCGAGATCGCGTCGATCAGAGGTCTACCCAGTGCGATTTCGGGTAACCTTCTTCTGACTGCCGAGGCGGATGAAGAAACAACGGTATATCATATCTATAATCTTGAGTTTGCGCGTCATCTCGTCAGTGTTCCCGATACGAAAGAGATCGGGTTCGTATCTTCGTTTTTGCAAAACGATAAAAATGCCGAGGGTATTTATTACGTGATCAATGAAAACGTTATGTATATTTATAATTCCGACGGCACGGAAGCAATTGCATCCTATTACAGTGAGAACGGTCAATATCCGATAGGGGACAGTTTGAACGGTTTTTCTTTTAACGGTATTGAATATTACGTGCGTGACGGATTTGTTGTTTATGAGGGTGAGAATCCCCTCGAAAGCGACTATTTCAATGCTTCCGTTGAGTATCTTGACAGACACTATTATATTGAAGATGACGAAGCGGTTTTCGTTTTCGATGCTCTCGGTCAGCCGATCTATGAATTTCACCGTCCATCGTATGCGGAGGACTGTCATATTTTCGTTCTCGGAAACGGTAATCTGTTCATTCAGTATACTTATGAAACGATTGAAGGGGAAGAATACGATTATATCCGAAATGCCATTCGACATAAGGTGGTATCCATTTTCGCCAATCTCGAGCGCGGTACGGTGACAAATCCTGCGGTCAGTTATCTCGTGGGCAATATTGAAAACGCCTTTACTGATGAGGATTTCAACACGCGCTATACCGACCGTGTGGATAACGTGGCGTTAATTCTTGATATTGATAACCGTCGGATTGATGAGAATGCGCCCGGTCGCTACATTATTTTGTCGGATAATCTGATCGAGCTGGTTGCTATGCAGGACGTCGTCAGCGGTGCGCTTGATATTCTGCGTATTTCCTATGATCGGAATCTTGTTAAGACGGCATCGGGAAGTCTTCTTGTTGCCGGTGACTGTACGGTTATCGGTCAGTTGAACAATTATCGTTGTATCACCGAGAAGTATATCGTTACCTCGGGTAAGATATACGATCACGATCTGAATCCCGTGATTGATCTTGTTGAGGATGGTTTCGCTTATGTTACCGACGTCGGTGATAATATTATTTTATCAAAGGTAGAAAACGATATTCTCTGTCTGTATCTTTTTAAGGGCGGAGAACCGCTCCTGCTTGGCGCGTATACCGATTTTATTCCTTGTTTTGAAGGTTACGCTATGAAGGAGGAGGACGTTTACCGTTATTATGATGAAAACGGTAACCGTTTGCTTTCAACAGTCAACAAGATCGAGTGGATTGATTATCTGGCAACGGCTGACGGCAAGGTCAGCCACGTCGGTTACGCCGTAAGTCAGACGGGTGACGTTACCTATTACCGTCTGAGCTTTTATGCGGTTGATGTCATTCAGTGATCATTTAAAACTTCTGATGCCGTATGGTTACGGTATCAGGAGTTTTTTTGTGATGGCGCGCTCTTTGTTTGATATGTACAAAAGAGGTCGTGAAATATCGAAAAATGTTGGCAGTCTTTTGCGACTGCTAACAAAATATGCATCTATTAACCAAATGTTCACAAAATAACATAGGAATGTTCACAAAAATGGCGTAAGATAGAGAAGGGATTTAGCACAGAATAAATATGAGTGCTAAATCCGGGATTGCTTTTACTCCAAGAGAGCATATTCGGACAGTATGAAAAACGGAAGGGACGTGACGGTATGGCAGAGGTTTTGTCGGAACGCAAGCAAAAAATACTTGAGGCCGTAATCAAGCTTTACGTGGAAACTACCGAACCCGTCGGATCGAAGGCGATTGCAGAGCTGCCGCATATCAAGGCCTCCTCGGCAACCATTCGTAATGAGATGGCAGAGCTTACCGAAATGGGCTATCTGACACAGCCGCATACCTCGGCAGGACGTATTCCTTCGGAGCGCGGTTATCGCTATTACGTCGATTCGCTGATGTCGAGCTACTCCTCGACGACCGAGGAAATCGCGCAGCTCAATGAGCTTCTGAAGGCGCGTACCGAGCAGCTTGACCGCATCATCGACGACGCGGGAAAGCTTGCGAGCGCATTGACCAACTATCCCGCCATTTCGGTACGATCAAATCGCCGCCGTCAGCTTGTTAAGCGTTTTTCCGTGATGCAAGGGGATGCGTCAAGTTTTCTTCTTATCATGCTGATCTCGCACGATACGGTGCGCACCAAGCGCATTACAACGCGTGTATATCTTGACGATGCGGCACTTCTGACGTTGCAGACGGTTCTGAACGATAATCTGACAAATCTTGATCTTGACACCTTGACTTATGCCAGGATGATGGCGATTGAAAAGGATCTTGGGGAATACGGTTTTTTAGCATCTCCCGTTATCAAGAGTATTTACGAAGCGCTTTCTGAGGGTACGGAAAGCGACGTGAAGATCGAGGGTGTTGACAGACTTCTTTCTTATCCCGAGTTTTCCGACGTTGGCAAGCTGAAAAGTCTTCTCGGTCTTTTTGATCAGAAGGATGAGCTTGTGTCGATGGTCGAGGAGGCGGACAAGGCGGGAGTAAACGTCCTGATCGGTCACGAAAATACGGTCGGGAAGATGAACGATTCGACCATTATTTTCCGGACGATCCGTGTAGACGGGGTAGATGTTGGCGCGATCGGTATTATCGGTCCTGTGCGTATGGATTATGAAAAGGTAATTTCCACCATAAATTCTTTGACCGAGTCGGTATCGGAAATGATGCGCTCGGCAAGGCAGTCGCTTGGTGACGGTAAGCCGCTTGGATTGGATATGCCGAAAACACCGCCGAATGACGACAGTAACGAATAAAAGGGAAAGGGTAAAGATATGACAGAATACAGCGTTTATCCCGAGGATGAAGCTACGCCTGTTACGGCGGATGCCGAAGCTACTGCTTCCGCGCCCCAAAACGCCGAAGGCGATACTAAGTCGAAAAAAAATAAGGAATCGGGACTTAAAAAAGAAAACCGTGAACTTCGTGAGAGGATAGGAGCGCTTGAGGCAACAGTTGCCGAGCGTGAAGATAAATATATCCGTCTTGCCGCTGAGTACGATAATTTCAGAAAGCGTACCGCGAAGGAAAAGGAAGGCATTTATGCCGATGCTTACAGTGAGTGTATTGCATCGATTCTTCCCGTTATCGACAATCTCGAGCGCGCTTTGCAGTTCAGCGAAGGCGATCAGGTGGTCGAGGGTGTCAGAATGACGATGAATCAGTTTTCCGATATTCTGACGAAGCTCGGCATTGAAGTGATCGAGACCGAGCTCTTTGATCCCAACTTCCACAATGCCGTGATGCATGAGGAAAACGACGAGCTTGGCGAAGGTGTTATCACCGACGTTTTCCAGAAGGGCTACAAAAAGGGTGATCGCGTGATCCGTTACGCGATGGTCAAGGTAGCAAATTAAAAAAGCGTATACAGCGCCCCACAGGTGCATACACATATAAGAAATATAAAGATTATCATCTCTCAATTACAGGAGGAATACAATTATGGCTAAATCCGGAAAAATCATTGGTATCGACCTTGGTACAACCAACTCGTGCGTTGCCGTTTATGAGGGCGGCGAGCCTATCGTTATCACCAACCCCGAAGGCGCAAGAACTACGCCTTCCGTTGTCGGCTTCTCGAAGAACGGCGAGCGTCTTGTCGGTCAGGTAGCAAAGAGACAGTCTATCACCAACCCCGACAGAACGGTATCTTCGGTTAAGCGTGAAATGGGTACGAATTTCAAGGTGACGATCGACGACAAGAAATATACCCCTCAGGAAATTTCCGCAATGATTTTGCAGAAGCTGAAGGCAGATGCCGAGGCGTACCTCGGCACGACCGTTTCGCAGGCGGTTATCACCGTTCCCGCATACTTCTCTGACGCGCAGCGTCAGGCAACCAAGGACGCGGGTAAGATTGCAGGTCTTGAGGTTCTGCGTATTATCAACGAGCCTACCGCGGCTGCTCTTGCTTACGGTATGGATAAAGAAGAAGAACAGAAGATTATGGTCTTCGACCTTGGCGGCGGTACGTTTGACGTCTCGCTTCTTGAAATTTCGGATGGTGTTTTCGAGGTGCTTGCTACCGCGGGTAACAACCGTCTTGGCGGCGACGATTTTGACCAGAGAGTCATCGACTGGATTGCAACCGAATTTATGAAGGAAAACGGCGGTCTTGATCTTCGTAAAGACAAGATGGCGCTTCAGAGATTAAAGGAGGCTGCTGAAAAGGCAAAGATCGAGCTTTCGGGTGTTACCACCACGAATATCAATCTGCCTTTTATCACGGCAGACGCCACCGGTCCTAAGCACTTCGACGGCACGCTTACTCGTGCAAAGTTTAACGAGATCACGGCTGATCTTGTAGATGCGACGATGGAGCCTACCAAGCAGGTGCTTCGCGATGCAGGTGTTCGCGCGAGCGAGGTTAACAAGGTACTGCTTGTCGGCGGTTCGACGAGAATCCCCGCCGTACAGGATGCCGTGAAGAATTTTATCGGTAAAGAGCCTTTCAAGGGCATTAATCCCGACGAATGCGTTGCACTCGGCGCAGCAATTCAGGGCGGTGTTCTCGGCGGTGACGTCAAGGACCTTCTCCTTCTTGACGTAACTCCTTTGTCTCTCGGTATCGAAACGATGGGCGGCGTATTTAATAAAATTATCGAAAGAAATACCACCATTCCTACCAAGAAGAGCCAGATTTATTCGACTGCCTCAAACGGTCAGACTTCGGTTGAAATTCACGTTCTTCAGGGTGAAAGAGAAATGGCGGCAGGCAATACCACTCTCGGCAGATTTGTGCTTGACGGTATTCCCGCAGCACCCCGCGGTGTTCCGCAGATCGAAGTTACTTTCGATATCGACGCAAACGGTATTGTAAACGTAACGGCTACCGATAAGGGTACGGGCCGCGAACAGCACATCACGATCACGTCCTCGACCAATATGAGTCAGGATGATATTGACCGCGCAGTCCGCGATGCTGAAAAGTATGCCGACGAAGACAGAAAGATTAAGGAAGCGGTTGAAGCGAAGAACCATGCAGAAAACCTTATTTTCCAGAGTGAGAAGACGCTTTCCGAGATTGGCGATAAGCTTTCCGATGCCGATAAGAGCGACGTTCTTGCCGCTGTTGAAAAGCTGAAGGAAACCGTTAAGACGGGAGATACCGATGCGATCAAGGCAGATACCGAAGCGCTTGAGCAGGCATTCTACAAGCTTTCTGAGAAGCTCTATCAGCAGAATGGCGGCGATCAGGGCGGCGGTCAGGGCGGCGCACAGGGCGGCGCGGGCGGAACGTTTGAGGGCGATTTCAGCGACACGACGGCCAACTGATTTTAATAACTGATTTTAATAGTAGTACCAAAATCCCGATGCCGAAGACGGCTGTTGCCGTCTTCGGTTTTTGGGGTCATTGGGGAGTTTTGAAAAGAAAGGCATTTTTGATAAATGGCTGAGAATAAACGCGATTATTATGAGGTCCTCGGTCTTGAAAAGGGCGCGGGTGAGGATGAGATCAAAAAGGCATACCGACGTCTTGCCAAGAAGTATCATCCCGACCTGAATCCCGGCGATGCTGAGGCGGAAAAGAATTTTAAGGAAGTCAACGAAGCGTATTCGGTGCTTTCCGATGCTGACAAAAAGGCAAAGTACGACCAATTCGGTCACGCCGCCTTTGATCCTGCGTCGGGCGGTTATGGCGGAGGCGGCTTCGGCGGCTTTGATATGGGCGGCTTTGGCGATATTTTTGAGAGCTTCTTCGGAGGCGGAGGCGGCGGTTTCGGCGGCTCGTCACGCAGAGCCGGTCCTGATCGCGGCGACGATATTGAGGTGCAGATCAATCTGCGCTTTGAGGAAGCGGCGTTTGGCTGTCAGAAGGAAGTTACTTACAATAAAATAGATAAATGTTCAAGTTGTAAGGGTACGGGGGCTGCGCAGGGAAGCTCAGCAGAGACCTGTTCAACCTGCCGAGGCTCAGGTCAGGTGCGTACTACACAGAGAACCATTCTCGGTATGATGCAGACGATGGCTGCCTGTCCTACTTGCGGCGGCAAGGGTAAGATCATTAAAAAGCCCTGCGAAGCATGCCGCGGTAACGGAAACGTCCGCACGCGCAAAAAGCTTGACGTAACGATTCCCGCGGGTATTGATCACGGACAGCGCGTTTTGCTTCGCGGACAAGGTCACGAGGGGAAAATGGGCGGTCCTGCCGGCGATCTTTACGTTACGGTCACGCTGTCGAAGCATGAGATTTTCACACGTCAGGGTAATCACATTTCCTGTGACGTGCCCATCACTTTTGCCGAGGCGGCGCTTGGCGGCGAGATTACCGTTCCCACGCTGACGGGCGATACGACTTACCGTATTCCCGAAGGTACGCAGACGGGTACGAAGTTTACGATGCGCGGTAAAGGTATTCAGTACGTAAATTCGCGCGGAGCGGGCGATCTCGTATTTACCGTGATCGTCGAGACGCCCAAAAATCTGACCGATGAGCAAAAGGCTCTTCTGAAGGAGTTTTCGGGTAGCTGTGAAAACGGTAAATATACCCGCCGCGATCGCTATTTTGATAAGCTTAAGCAAATATTTAAAAAGAAGTAAGAGGAAGCGGTATGAACTGGTCGCAAATTAAAGTAAAATGCCCGCATGCAGAGCTTGATGGCGTAACGGCAATTATGAGTATGATCGACTCGGGTCTTATGATCGAGGATTATTCTGATATTGAAGAAAATCTGATGTCGGTTTACGGCGAGCTGATCGACGATTCGATCCTGACTGCCGATCGCGACGTTTGTTACGTCAGTTTCTTTTTGCCCGAGGTCAAGGATATTGCCGATGCAATTGCTTTTTTGAAGGAGCGTTTTGCGGCAGACGGAATTACTTACGAGATTTCGGTAGAGGGCGTAAACGAGGAAGATTGGGCAAATGCATGGCGCAAGTACTATAAGCCTCTTAAAATCGGTGAGCGACTCGTCGTTGTGCCGATGTGGGAGGACTATATTCCCGAGGAAAACGAGGTTATCGTCAGAATGGATCCGGGAATGGCATTTGGTACGGGTACGCACGAAACTACCCGTCTTTGCGCTGCGATGCTCGAAAAATATATGAAGGTCGGCGATTCGGTGCTTGATATCGGTACGGGAAGCGGTATTTTATCGCTTTTTGCCTCAAAGCTCGGATGCGCTTATGCCGACGCTTACGATATTGATCCCGTTGCCGTTCGCGTTGCCAACGAAAATGCGGTGGCAAACGAAACGCCCAACGTAAAGTGCGCGGTGTCCGATCTTTTGTCTTCGGTTGACAAGACGAAGCACTACACGTTAGCCATGGCGAATATTGTTGCCGATATTCTGATCCGTATGGCGCCCGACGTGAAGCGTTATCTTGCAAGCGGCGCGCATCTTATTTGCTCGGGTATTATCGAAGACCGCGCCGAGGACGTGGCGGCGGCGATGGCGGCAGGCGGCATGACGCTTGTTGACAGTGATACCGAGGCAGATTGGATGGTCCTTGTATTTAAAAGCTGATTTGCGTAGATAATTGCCGTTTACTACTTGACAAGCCGTAGCTTTTGTGTTATACTGCTATAAAATATTAAAAAATAAGGATATTGTGAGGAAATATGAAAAAACTCGTTTTATTAACCGTACTGCTTGCAATACTTGCACTTGTTGTTTGTTCCTGCGGGGATGACGTTGTTACGACTTTAACGTCAACGGAGGGAACGACCACCATTCAGGGCGTTGAAACAACTACCCTCGCACCCGGTTCGACTGAAGTGCCCGGTTCGACTGAAGTGCCCGGTTCGACCGAAGCACCCGGTTCGACTGAAGCGCCCGATAATAACGAAACGCCTGTTGATCCCAGTGAAGACTATGGAGAACTGAAACCGTTGACTTAATCTGATGTAAAAAAAGCAAGAATGATAGGTTGTCATTGCCTGTTATTCTTGCTTTTTCATTTGGCAATCGGTTGTGTACTATGCAGCCTGTCAATTATTTGTTAATCCGCAAAAAAATAGAAAATTTTTTCTTTTTTACAAAAATATAATAAATTCTACTTGATTTTTCAGCAAAACTGTGTTAAAATACAATGACTTCATATAATTTTATGCTGCGGAGAGCATATCTTCCGACGGCAAATAATCAGAAAGGAAATTTGTTATGAAAACCAGACGCATTTTATCTCTTGTCGTAGCGGCAATTCTGCTTG
>CAZMAF010000034.1:0-18582 GCA_964564225.1 uncultured Lachnospiraceae bacterium | reverse complement strand
CGACAGCTTTGTTAGTATACCAAATTATTTCTACTTTGTCAATACCTTTTTTCAAAAAAATTTTAAAAATTTTCACTTCGTAAAAACAAAAGAAAAAAGCCGATTTCACTCGACTTTTTTCAGTTTCGCCATATTACCCATTAACTTTTTTGTGCCAACCGTATCGAACATCACTTCATATAGCGTATCCGAGCCAAGATCGCGCACTGAAAGCACAACACCTTGTCCAAACACGGGATGAGAAACGCACGCTCCCACAGCGAAGCGTTCCATAGCCGGCTTGGGAACTTGCGGCTTTTTCGGACCGCCGATACCGCCGTTAATTCCCGGCTGATATCCCCCGCCCGACACTCTCGCGCGAGGCACTTTTCTTTCATCCTTTTGATCAAGCAAAAGCGGCGGAATTTCTTTCACAAAGCGAGAAATAGGATTATACTGCGTCGAACCGTAGAGCAGACGCTCCTTACAGTGTGTCAGAAACAGTCTTTCTCTGGCGCGCGTGATCGCAACGTAAGCAAGACGGCGCTCCTCCTCCATCTCAGCATGCTCAGCAAGCGCCGACATTGAGGGAAACATACCGTTTTCCATGCCGGGCAGGAAAACGACGGGAAATTCCAGCCCCTTTGCTGAATGCATCGTCATCAGAACGGCGGCATCGGCATCCTTATCATAGTTATCAATATCAGCGACAAGCGCAACCTCCTCAAGAAATCCCGAAAGACTTGCCTCCTCAACCAATTGTTCGTAATCAACGGCGTTTGAAATCAATTCCTCAACGTTATCAAGACGGTCCTTGCCCTCCTCGCCCTCGGCAGCGAGCATCGCACGATAACCCGTATCGTCAATAACAGCGCGGAAAAGCACAGAAAGACTTTCACTCTCAGCTTTTTGGCGAAGCGAGGCAATAAGCGAAGCAAATTCATTAAGACGAGGAGCAATACGCGCAAGTGCGGTAAACTCGCTCGCCCTCTCGCAGACGGTCAGCATCGGGATACGCTCGACGGTAGCAATATCACGGATCGCCGTCAAAGTCGTCGCGCCGATCTTGCGCTTTGGCTCATTGATAATTCTTTCAAGACGAAGATCGTCAGCGGGATTGTTAATAAGACATAAGTAAGCAAGAATATCCTTGATTTCCTTGCGCTCATAGAAGCGCGTGCCGCCCAACACACGATAGGGAACACCCGAGCGAGACAACACTTTTTCAATCGCGTTCGACTGCGCATTCATACGGTAAAGCACCGCAAAATCCGAAAATTTGCGCTTTTCGGTACGTACGAGCTGCATAATTTTTTCGGCAATGTAAACGCCTTCGGCATTCTGGTCATCAACCTCAGCAAGTACGATTTTCTCGCCGCCCTTTTTAGCAGTCCAGAGCGTTTTACCCTTTCTGCCCTCATTATTTTCGATCACCGCATTGGCGGCATCGAGAATGACCTGAGTCGAGCGGTAATTCTGCTCGAGTTTTATCACGCGCGTATTGTCAAAATTTTTATCGAAATTCAGAATATTCTCAATTGTCGCGCCGCGGAACTTGTAAATCGACTGATCGTCGTCACCGACAACCATCAGATTGCCGTAACCGCCGGACAGAAGACGTGACAGCTCAAACTGTGCTGAATTAGTATCCTGATACTCGTCGATCAGAACGTAACGGAAACGGCGCTGATAAAAAGCAAGCACCTCGTCGCTTTCGCGAAGCAGCTTAACAGTCTTCATAATAATATCGTCAAAATCAACGGCGTTTGCCTCGTCAAGACGCGCCTGATACGCCGTATAGATCTTTGCGATCTGCTTCATACGGTAATCATTGCCGATACCCGCCTCGAATTCAATCGGCGTGATCAGCTTTTCCTTTGCGCGGCTGATAACCGACAGCACCGATTTCGGCGGAAACATTTTATCGTCGATCTTCAATTCCTTCAGAACGTCCTTCAATACGCGCTTGGAATCGTCGTCATCATAGATCGTGAAATTTCGCATAAGTCCGATTTCCTCACCGAAGCGGCGGAGAATACGCACACAGATCGAGTGAAAAGTTCCCGCCCACGTCTCAAGCGCCTCGGGCTCAATGCCGAGCGTTTTCGCAAGACGTTCCTTCATCTCATTTGCCGCCTTATTGGTAAAAGTGATGGCAAGCACCGTCCACGCAGGCGCGGGGTACTCAGCATAGCGGTCAAGAATCGAAGCGATTACCTCATTATCGTAACAGACAGCGCCCTCAAGCGCCACTACCTCAGCCTCGCTGAAGCCTTCGGGCAAAGTCTCGGATTCATACGCATTGCCGTAACGAATGATATGCGCGATACGTCTGACAAGCACCGTCGTTTTGCCGCTCCCCGCCCCCGCCAGCACGAGAAGCGGACCGTTTACCGTATAGACCGCCCTTCTCTGCTCAGGGTTGAGCGCAGCGTATAACCGATCGAACAAAGCGCGCTTTGCACGCAAAAACCGTTCCTTTAATTCCATATAAACTCCTGATAATCACGAAAACTATCCCGACAGAGAATCTGTCGGGAAATCTTGTCCTATTATATCATTAAACAGTAAGCGTGTCAAGATAAGAAATTACGCCCATCGCGGCGTTAACGCCGTCCGCTGTCGCCGTCGAAATCTGGCGAAAGCGCTTTTTACGGCAGTCGCCCGCCACGAAAACACCCGCCGTCTTCGTTTCACAGCTTTCATCGGAGTCGGCATAGCCCCACGTATCAATAGCAATAAGATTTTCAAACGCACGACAGTTCGGCACAAGACCGATGGCAAGAAATACGCCGTCGGCATATAGCTCACGACTGCTGCCCGCCACGTCAATGGCAATACCGCAAAGAGACTCATCACCGAGATAGCCCTTCACCGTTGCCGAATAAATCACCTCAACATTATCAAGAGAAAGAAGTTCATCCGTCAGCTTTTTCTCGCCCGTCAGACAGGCAAGATTCTGTACGACCGTCACCTTACGGCACAGCTTTGCAAGAAGGAGCGCCTCCTGCTTTGCCGAGTTACCGCCTCCCACCACAATCACGTCTTTTCCTTTATAGAATGCACCGTCGCAAACCGCGCAAAAGGACAGTCCTTCGCCCACGAAATCCTCCTCCCTCTCGAGTCCGAGCATGCGATGATGCGCACCCGTCGCCAGGATCACGCTGTACGCCTCGTAATCGCCGCCGTCGGTCTTAACCGTTTTGACCTTGCCATCCTCAACTCCCGTCACCTCTGCGACCTCGATCTCAACGCCGAGATCGAGAACCTGATTGACAAGCTTTTCGGCAATCTCATTGCCGCTCGATGCAGGAATACCGGGATAATTTTCAATTTTAGGCGAATAGGTGATCTGTCCGCCAAACGCAGCCTTCTCAATGAGCAGGACCGATTTCTCGGCGCGCGCAAGATAAAGCGCCGCGCAAAGCCCGGCAGGCCCTGCGCCGACAATAATGGTATCAAAAATCATAATATCCTCATTTTCAAAACACATTCCGATGCTTTAAAAAGCATCGGAATGTGCAGATTATTTAGTTTCAATATAGCGAATGATCTCGGAAACACCCTTGTACATATCATACTTCTTGCTTCCCGCAACGATCAGCGTAGGCGCGCCCTTCACACCGAATCGCGATACCAACCCGGCGTTTTCGTTGGCATCAATCACCTCGTAATGAATGCCCGCACGGTCAAGCTTCATCTTGGCAATCTTGCAGTTGGGGCAGGTTGCCGTGGTAAAAAGCATCACGCCCACAGTTTCCTCAGCAGAAGACGCAGTCGCGGTAACAGCTTCGGTATTCTTCACACCCTGATGCGTTAAAACCGACGTGCCGATATCATAAAGCTTTCTTTCCTTATATTCCTGCGCCTTGCCGTCATTCCAATTCTGAACGGGACGGTAATAACCGGTGATACGGCTGTAAACCTCGGTCGTGCCGCCGCATTCAGGACATTCAAAATGCTCGCCCGAAAGATAACCGTGCTTACGGCAGACAGAGTAGGTAGGAGAAATCGAGTAATACGGAATGCGGTAATTCTCGGCAATCTTTCTGACGAGATTTGCCGCCGCCTGCCAATCCGGGAGCTTTTCACCGAGGAAAGCGTGGAAGACCGTACCCGAAGTATAAAGCGTCTGAATATCGTCCTGAACGTCAAGCGCCTCAAAAATATCCGCCGTATAACCCACGGGAAGATTGGAAGAATTGGTGTAGTAAGGCGTGTTACAATCGCTCGATGCCGAAATGATGTCGGGATAAAGCGCCTTGTCGTGCTTAGCCAAACGGTAGGAAGTGCTTTCCGCGGGAGTCGCCTCCAGATTGTAGAGATCGCCGTACTTTTCCTGATAGTCGGAAAGGCGTTCTCTCATGTGATTGAGTACCTCAACGGTAAATTCCTGCGTTTCCTTATGTGTCATATCGGCATGAAGCCACTTTGCGTTCAGACCCGCCTCGTTCATACCGACAAGACCGATCGTTGAGAAGTGGTTGTCAAACGTACCGAGATAACGCTTGGTGTAAGGATACAGACCTTCATTGAGAAGCTTTGTAATGATTGTTCTCTTGATCTTAAGAGAACGTGCCGCAATATCCATCATCTTGTCAAGACGGGTGAAGAACTCTTCCTTCTTCTGCGAAAGATAGGCAAGACGGGGCATATTCAAAGTAACAACGCCGATAGAACCTGTGCTTTCACCGCTGCCGAAAAAGCCGCCCGATTTCTTACGAAGCTCCCGGAGGTCAAGGCGCAGACGGCAGCACATCGAACGAACGTCGGAAGGCTCCATATCGCTGTTGATATAGTTCGAGAAGTAAGGCGTGCCGTACTTCGCGGTCATTTCAAAGAGAAGCTTGTTGTTTTCGGTAGGCGACCAGTCAAAGTCGCGGGTGATCGAATAGGTGGGAATGGGATACTGGAAGCCGCGGCCGTTGGCATCGCCTTCGATCATCGTTTCGATGAAAGCGCGGTTGATCATATCCATTTCCTTCTTACAATCCTTGTACTTGAAGTCCATTTCCTTGCCGCCCACAATTGCGGGAAGCTCGGCAAGATCGGCAGGAACCGTCCAGTCAAGCGTAATATTCGAGAAAGGCGCTTGCGTACCCCAACGGGAAGGCGTATTCACGCCGAAGATAAACGCCTCAATACACTTTTTCGTCTGCTCGTAAGTCAGGTTGTCCACCTTGACGAAGGGGGCAAGATAGGTGTCGAAGGAGGAGAACGCCTGCGCGCCCGCCCACTCGTTCTGCATAATACCGAGAAAGTTTACCATCTGATTGCAAAGCGTTGCCAAGTGGCTCGCGGGCTTCGAGGTGATCTTACCCTGAACGCCGCCAAGACCTTCCTGAATCAGCTGCTTCAAAGACCAGCCCGCGCAATAACCGGTCAGCATCGAAAGGTCGTGAATGTGAATGTCCGCTGACTTGTGCGCTTTCGCGATCTCATCGTCGTAAATCTCGGAAAGCCAATAGTTTGCCGTAATCGCACCCGAGTTGGAAAGAATCAGACCGCCGACCGAGTAGGTAACGGGAGAATTTTCCTTCACCCGCCAATCGTTGACCTTTACGTAATTATCCACAAGTTCCTTATAATCAAGAATGGTGGACTTCATATTACGGAGCTTTTCTCTCTGACGGCGGTACAAAATGTACGCCTTTGCCACGTCTGCGTAGCCCGCCTGAATGAGAACGCTCTCCACGCTGTCCTGAATGTCCTCAACGGCGATCTTGCCGTCAACGATCTTACTTTCAAAATCAGCGGTAACTCTCAGGGAAAGTAAATCAATTACCGAAGGATGATACTGTTTGTTCTGCGCTTCAAACGCCTTTTTGATCGCATCGGCAATCTTCGCCATATCAAAATCGGCAACCTTGCCGTCACGCTTAATAACCTGATACATTTTAATCTCCTTTCTTTTTGCCGCAAAATCGGCGCTTTTATGGATTTTGAGCAAAAAAGACGCTTTTTTCATACTTGAAAAAGGCGTTTTTTACCGTATTAAGTCATTTTTTTGTAACATCCGTCAACCCGACGGTGCAGATATAGTATACCACCTTTCATTCATTTTTGTCAATTGACAAAATACACAATATATTGTATTTTTTTCTGTGCAAAATACCATCTCCACACTAAATATTGTCAAACCCCAAACAAATAGGATCGACAAAAACGCCGATGGCAAGCGTTTTTTTGCCGTTCAAAACAAAAATATGCATTGACAAGATTTTTTCAATATGCTATACTGTATATAAACCAAATGCAGGAGAGGCAACATGGCAAATTTTATATATAAAACGCGGAAAAACTCATCTTTACAAGGAAAACCCAAGGTGTATTTTGCCTGTCGTCCGTGCGATCTCCACCTGTTCGATCCGATCGCAGACGAAATTCTTTCCCACGTTGATTGCGCGATCTACCGCGCGCCTGATGAGGGCTTCGACCATAACGAGCATCTTCAGAGTCTTGAGGAAATGAACTTATTTATTCTTCCCATTACCTCAAATCTCTTACAGCAGGACTGTTACGTCACGCAAGTCGAGGTCCCATACGCCATTATGAAGCATATCCCGATCCTGCCGCTGATGCAGGAGGAGGGGCTTGCCGAGCTATTTAACGAAAAATGCGGCGATCTGCAGTATCTTGACAAAAACGCCCGCGACAACACCGCCATTTCCTACGAAGAAAAGCTCCAAAACTTTCTCACAGCAGTCCTCGTTGGCGATGAGCTTGCCAACCAGGTGCGTAACGCCTTTGATGCCTATATTTTCCTGTCCTATCGCAAAAAAGACAGAAAATACGCCAAAGAGCTGATGCAGCTGATCCACGAAAACGATTTTTGCCGCGACGTTGCCATCTGGTACGACGAATTTCTGACACCGGGCGAGAATTTCAACGATATGATCGCCGCAGCTCTTGACAAAAGCACCACCTTTGCCCTTGCCGTCACGCCCAACCTTGTCAATGAAGAAAACTACGTGATGACGGTCGAATATCCGATGGCGCACACAGCCGAAAAAACCATTATTCCCGTCGAGCTCGTCCCGACCGATCGCAAAAAACTCGAAACAGCCTATGAAAATATCGGCGAGGTGATCGCGTCAAACGACAAAAAGAGCCTCTCTGACGCTCTTGCCGACGCATTTCAATGGACGATTCTCCGTCATCGTGACGACGATCCTGAGCACAACTATCTCATCGGACTTGCTTACCTTGCGGGCATCGACGTTGAAAAAAATCACGACCTCGCCCTCTCACTCATCACCTCCGCCGCCGAATGCGAGCTGCCCGAAGCCTTGGAAAAGCTCGTCGTCATGTACCAGAACGGCGAGGGCGTGAAGCGTAATTACGAAAAAGCAATTTTTTGGCAGGAAAAGCTGGCAGCTCTCTACCGCAAGCTTTACGATACTGCCCAAACGCCCGATAACGCCTTTCGGTATCTTGAATCACTCCAAGCCCTCGGCGCGTCTTTTACGTTTCTCGGAAGATTCAGCAGCGTTTCGGATGCCCATACGCGCATGATCCGCGAAGCCGAGCGCATTTCAAAGGAGCTGCCCGCATACGGGCAGTGGCTGACGGCGTATATCGCGCTTGGCTACGGCAACCTCGGAGGTGCCGCCGAACAATTGGGTAAGCTTGAGTTTGCCCTCGATTGTCATCAGAATGCGCTTATCTATGCCGAAAAGCAAATGAAGATCAATCCCATGGCAACGCCGCTTTTCGCGCTTTGTCACGAAAGGATCGGACACGTCCTTCAAGAAATGGGCAAAACCGACGAGGCGCTTGAATGGTATCAGAAATCCCTCGCCATACAGGAAATGAAGCTCACCGCCGAGACACCTGGAGAGCACCTGAAAACCCTCGCACAAACCTACAACAACCTCGGTGACCTTTTCGTCAGCCGGGGCAACCGCGCCGCCGCTTCAAAATGCTATTACAAAGCCTTCGAGATCCGTGGGAAATTTGCAGGAACGTACGGTACGAAGGAGGATAAGATCGCCTTCACGATCGATTACAACGACCTTGCGCATATGGCAGAGAAAGAGGGAAAGCTTGACGTTGCGATAGACTACTACCTGAAATCGCTTGCCATTCTGGAAGATATGATCGACGAAACCGATAGCATAGCCAACCTATCGCATCTTAGCGCGACTTATAGCCATCTCGGCGACGTTTTCAATCGTGTTGGCAAATCAGAAGAAGCCGGGCACTATTTCCAAAAGGCGCATGCCTTGACCGACAGGCTGGCAAAAAACTCAGATGCCGTAGAAGCGCGCTTTAATCTCGCCGCAAGCTATCAGAAGCTTGGCAATATTGCCCAAGCGCGCGGTGATCTTGATCAGGCGCTCACATATTATCGGCAAGCGCTCGCCATCGCCGAAGCGCTCGCAGAACAGCTTGACACACCGGATATTCTGACAATGCTTTCGGCACACTATACCGATATCGGTACGGTTTTAGAAAAGCAGGGCGATCGGGAAGGCGCATTCGCTTACAGTCTGAAGGCGCTCGCCATCACCGAAGCGTTCTTCACGCGCACCCAAACGGCAGATGCTGCCCACGCGCTTTCGCTTACCTACTATAACGTAGCCGACGGCGCAAGACTTGCGGGCGATCTTTCAACCGCTACTGAAATTTGTCAAAAGAATCTTGCACTCTGTGAAGCGATTGCCAAGCAAATGCCCACCCTTGACGCCTTCGACGATCTCGCGTACGCGCACCTCGGATTTGCCGAAGTCTATCGGGATAAAGAGAAGCCCGAAGAAGCCGCCGTACACGCCGAGGAAGCCTACGCCATCTGGCAAACGCTCGCAAAACAGCTCCCCGAAGCCGAGCAGTATCAAGAAAATCTCGCCGAAGTTCGCGCGCTCCTCGACTCCCTCTCATAACGAAATCCCGACCCTTACTGCCGTAAAGGTCGGGATCTTTATGCTGTTATCATTATGATAAACCGAGCAAGCCGAGAATCTTGTCTGCCGTTTTTTCATCATCGTCATTCGACAAAACAAAATCGCAAATTTCCTCGTTACGCTTTTCATCTTCAATCGAAACGATGCGTCCTACCTTGTCGTCGATTGAGGAGTCCTCACCGAGAATGGCGTGAAGCAGCGTGCGGGTATCCTTTTTGATATGCACCGTCACAACGTCCTCGTAATGCGTTTTTAAACTCATCGCGCCGCAGATATCCATCACGGCAAGCACGATCTTGCCCTGTTCAAGAATTGCATCAACGTCCTCCCGCTTTGAGCCGAAGCCCTCACCTGCGTACATCGTCGATTCAAAGAAAACGCCTCTGTCCATTGCCTTTAAAAACTCGCTTTTCGGCAGATAACGATAATGCTCGTGATCCTTTTCCACCTTTCGCGTGGTATAGCTCGTCAGCTTCTCAAAACGGTTGCATTTTAAAAGAAGAAGCTCGGCAACCGTATTTTTGCCCGAGCCGGACGGACCTACCAGAACGACAATCTTCGGCGATACGCTCTCACCGTCCACCTTTGAATAGCTCTTGGTGATAACCTCCACCGTCTTCAGAAACTCATCGTAATTATTCACGGCAAGCATACCCGTCGCCGACTGATTCCAGGGACGGCGAAGAAGAATGGGATATGCCGCCGAGGAATTGAAGACGTTGTGCATACCGTCGTCAAACAAAATATCGACGTTCAGCTTGTCCTTGCGCGAGCCCATCACGATGTTTTCGGGCGGAATTTCGGGAAATTCATCAAGAATTTTCTGCGCGCGGATGCCCATAAACTTCGGCACGATCGAGGTCGAAATGAATACGTCGGTGATCTTCGAAAGCTTTTTCACAAACTCCTTTGCGCCCTGAATAACAGGCTGGTTTTTGAAAAACTCGGGATCGTCGAAAAATTCAAAGATCACGTCAGCGCGCGTGCCGAGCTTTCCCCAGCGATCGATCTCGTGGATGGTCAGCGGAGGATCAAACTTGTATTTTTCATTCGCAAGCTTCACAGCGTAAGGAACGCACTCCAAAAGCACGTCATCCACGTCAAGCGCCGTTGACATTCTGAACCGTTTTCCCATAATTACCTCATGTTTTCGTAGTATTCCTATTGTATCACAGTTTTGTGAAAATTACAAGAGGATTTTCTGTCATTTTTATTTGATGAAATTTTCCACAAAGAAAACCCCACCGCTTTCGCGGTGGGGCAGAAAAAATTCAGTTTTTTCTGTATCATCGCTATGATTTCATCTTTTTGGTCAATAAGCTGTACGCAACTTATGTTCGTGTCTTTTGATGCCCGAATATAAAAGTTTCCTGTCTTTTCAAATAAACAATTACGGTATCGCCCTGTTCATACGTTACATCTACCCATATAGACGGATTTTTGCCCGTGTTCATTACAAAAAACGCCAAAAAATCTTTCAAAAACGCAAAACCGCATAGTAAGAGTGCTTACGCTCTCGCCATACGGTATAATTTCAACGTCAAAAGCACAGAAGCCCTTGAACGTTTTCAGATAACATACAATATACAGTTTGTCAAGCCCTCACTCCACGCCGCGAAGAGCCGCCGTGGGAATAACCGTTTGCGCCGCCTCCAGCAAAGAACGCATCTCGTCGTAGCTGAATGCTGACAATCCCTCTGGCGCGATCAGATCGCCCGAATCGGTAAAACGCTGTAAATAGTAACGCTCTGCTCCGCGAATAAGCTCTGCCGCCGCAAGAACACTCTCTGCGGTGTGTAGTCCCTTCACAAGCGTCGTGCGAAATTCATACCCGATACCCGATGCCATCACGATCCGAATGCTTTCCTTCACGCGATCAAGAAGCAAGCCGTTTGAAATGCCCGCCGTTTTACCGTATTCACGCTCGGAATTTTTAATATCCATCGCCACGTAGTCAAGAAGCCCCTCGTCAAGAAGCGCCGCAAGCCGTTCGGGATAACTGCCGTTAGTGTCAAGCTTCACGGCATAGCCGATCGCCTTGACCCTGCGGATAAAATCGGCAAGTCCCTCCTGCATCAACGGCTCACCGCCCGTGATCGAAAGACCGTCAAGCAGCTTTTTGCGCTTGTCGAGATAAGCGAGAATTTCCTCCTCGGAAAATACCTCGGGCGCGCGGTCAAAAACGAGCGAAGCATTGTGACAAAAGGGACATCGGAAATTGCAGTCCTTGGTGAAAACGATTGCCGCCGTCTTCTGCGGAAAATCGAGAAGAGTCAGCTTTTGAAAACCCGAAAATACCATAACCTCACCCGATCAAGCTTCGTACTCCGAAGGATTTTTATACCGCTCAGGCAATATTTCCTCACGCACCGTCACGTTGACGTTCGGCGGAATATTGCCGTCAATTCTCTGCATAAACTGCAAAAATTCAGGGCCGAGAATATCGTTACGGCAAAGATATTCCTTCGTTCTGATATTCATAAAACAAACCAGCGCGATCGAGGTAAGCTGTGACCACGACATTTCCGTTTTTCCCGTTTCAATCTGCGACACACGGATGCGCGAAAAGCCGCAAAGCCAACCAAGCTCGGTCTGTGTCACACCAAGCAAAGCGCGAAGCGCGGGCAGATGCTCGGCAAGCGACTGACACATCAAACGCTTTTCAGCCTCGGTAAGTATGACCATTTCTGACCCCTCCTTTTTCTTGGGTAATTATAGCGTAACATAAAAAAAGACGTTTGTCAACATCTGCGCCAAAATTAAAACGGGTGAAGCGAAAAGCCTCACCCGTTGATTAAAATCAAAATAACAATCAGAAACCGATCGTTTCTCTTGCCTTTACGAAAGCGGCAACAAGACGGTCAATATCTTCCTTGGAGTGCGCAGCAGACATCTGAGTTCTGATTCTCGCCTTGCCCTGCGGTACAACGGGATAGAAGAAGCCCGTAACGTAAATGCCCTCTTGAAGCATAAATTCAGCAACCTTAGCGGCAAGAGGTGCATCGTAAAGCATAACGGGAACGATAGGATGACCTTCACCCGCAAGGTCGAAACCGCGCTTTTCCATTTCCGTACGGAAATAGTCGGCATTTTCCATAACCTTGTCACGAAGCGCGGTCGATCTCTCGAGAATCTCGATAACCTTCAGGGTAGCCGCGCACATTGCGGGCGCAAGCGTGTTACTGAAGAGGTAGGGACGGCTTCTCTGACGGAGGAGGTCGATGATTTCCTTGCGGCCCGAGGTAAAGCCGCCGGACGCGCCGCCCATTGCCTTACCGAACGTACCGGTAATAATGTCCACTCTGCCCATAACGCCGCAATGCTCTGCCGAGCCGCGACCCGTCGCACCAACAAAACCGGTTGCGTGCGAATCGTCAACCATAACGAGCGCATCGTACTTATCGGCAAGGTCGCAAACGCCCTTGAGGTTTGCGATAATACCGTCCATCGAAAATACGCCGTCGGTAGCGATCACCTTAATGCGCGCGCCCGCTTCGGTTGCTTCCTTAAGGCAACGCTCAAGATCTTCCATATCATTATTCTTATAGCGATAGCGCTTAGCCTTCGACAGACGAACGCCGTCGATGATCGAAGCGTGATTCAGCTCATCCGAAATAATCGCATCCTCAGCCGTCGTGATGGTTTCAAAGAAACCGCCGTTGGCATCAAAGCAAGAGGAGTAAAGAATGGTGTCCTCCGTGCCGAGAAATTCCGAAATCTTCTTTTCCAGCGCCTTGTGAACCGTCTGCGTACCGCAGATGAAACGTACCGAAGAAAGACCGTAGCCAAACTTGTCATAACTTGCCTTAGCTGCCTCGATCACCTCACGGTTATTCGCAAGACCGAGATAGTTGTTCGCGCAGAAGTTCAGAACGCCCGCCTTTTCGGTGGTATCGATTCTCGCCGACTGCTCGGTGGTGATAATTCTTTCATTCTTCCAGAGTCCCGCTTCCTTGATCGAATCCAGAATGCCGGAAATAACCTCTTTTGTCTTATTGTACATGTTAAATTCCTCCTTATTACAGGCTCAGAACGATCTTGCCGCTTTCGCCCGAAAGCATCAGCTCAAAGCCCTTTTCAAAATCATCAAAGTCAAGACGGTGGGTAATAACCTTGGTAAGATCAAGACCGCTCTGAAGCATGGTCGTCATCTTATGCCAGGTTTCAAACATTTCTCTGCCATAGATACCCTTGAGCTGGAGACAGCCGAATACGATCTTGTTCCAGTCAACCATCGTGCCGGGATTCTGAATACCGAGAAGCGCAATCTTACCGCCGTTAATCATCGAATCGATCATCTGGTTAAGCGCGCGACCGTTGCCGCTCATTTCAAGACCCACGTCAAAGCCTTCCTTCATACCGATGGAAGCGCATACCTCGCGAAGGTCCTGCGTCTTGGTGTTGACCGTTACGATGTCGGGACAAACCTCCTTCGCAAGATTAAGACGGTAATCAATGAGGTCGGTCAGAACGACGTTTCTTGCGCCGACGTGCTTGGAAATTGCCGCCGCCATAATACCGATCGGACCTGCACCCGTTACGAGAACGTCCTCACCGACCATACCGAAGGAAAGCGCCGTGTGGGTTGCGTTGCCGTAAGGATCGAAAATGGCATACATTTCCTCAGGAATCGAAGGATCGCAAAGCCAGAGATTAGAAAGCGGAATGCAGGCATATTCAGCGAAAATACCGGTACGGTTTACGCCGATACCCTGCGTGTTGGGACAAAGATGAAAACGTCCTGCGCGGCAGTTGCGGCAGTGACCGCAAACGACGTGACCTTCGCCGCTGACAAGGTCGCCGACCTTGAAGGAATTGGTAACGCCGTTGATCTCGACGATCTCACCGACGTATTCATGACCGATGATCATAGGCGTTTTGATGGTCTTCTGAGCCCAGTCGTTCCAATCGTAAATATGTACGTCTGTACCGCAAATGGCTACCTTGTGAATTTTGACGAGCGCCTCCCCTTCCTTCGGGCTGGGAATATCGACCATTTCCTCCCAAAGACCGCGCTCAGCGTACTTTTTAACAAGAGCTCGCATTTTCATACTAAGCTATTCCTCACTTACTTTAAAATTTATCGTTTACGCCTCAAAGATCAGCGTATAGGTATCATTGAATGCTATCGGCTGCGCATCCTGCTTGTGAATGGCAAGACCGCGGATGCCGAGATCCTCTTCGCGATTGATGATCCTTACGGTATCGGGCAAAGACTCGTACCAGAGAAGCTTCATCAGCGCATCCACGTCATCGCGAAGCGTTTTGGCAATATGATTATCCAGCGTATCGGGCGCGAT
This sequence comes from uncultured Lachnospiraceae bacterium, assembly GCA_964564225.1. Taxonomy (GTDB): domain Bacteria; phylum Bacillota; class Clostridia; order Oscillospirales; family CAG-272; genus RGIG1993. The sequence goes on along the minus strand of CAZMAF010000034.1, from coordinate 4,400 downwards.
CATCGCGCCGAGATCAAAACCGATCGGCTGACGGTCAAGATAAAGAATATTACCGATAAGAGAAAGTGCGTCAAGATAGGAAAGCGCACGGCGCGTCATCGCGGCATCGGCAGGATCGTCCCGCCCCTTTTCCCAGGCATCCGTAATAAAAAGCGCATCCTGCGCGTTTTCTCTCGTCAGAGGCTCGGAGCGCATATCGCCAAGCCGTCTTGCCTTGTTGCATTTGGCGCGCTGATACTGAAAGCGCTTACCCGGCATTGCAATCTGCTCGGCACGGTCATAGAGATACTCGCGCGAAGCGGCGTCGTATTTAACAGAAAAGCCTTCCCCGAGGACCTTTTTTGCAAGCAAAACGTCCTCGTTTCGCGCATAACGGAAGACCGCGCGCGAATTTTCGGAAAGCGCCGCACGAAGCAGCGATACGACCCCATCCCTCTCACCGCAGGGAAAGAAATAACCGCTCCCCTCTTTCACAAGAAAAGCCTCTTTATCAAAAGCAACGGTATACCCCTTTTCCTCGCTCCATAAAAAGAGCGAAGTAAAAGCGTGCGAGGAAGCAATATGCCCCGCTAAAAAACGAGCCCTTTCAACCCTGTCCTTGTGCAACAGGGCAAGCTTTTCAAACTGCATCGGGCACACCTTCCCTTCTACCACAGTATAGTGTAGCACACCCTTTGCAAAATGGCAAGATGTTTTTTCAAAAAAATTAAAGGATTTTTCAAACCGACCAAGCAAAACCGAGTTCTGATAAAGCCGTTAAACCTTAAACCCGATCATGATACGCCCTATGATACGCGCAAACCAAAAATTTCTCGTTCCAACAAGAAAATTTCACGTTCTTCCCACGTTCCGACGAGCTGCGGCTTTGGATCACTTTCTTTTTGTGCGAGAAGGGAAATCATCGAAACAAGTTGAGGCGCCTCTTTCTCAACGGTCTTGAAACTCCTGACTACGCTCACCCAAAATCGCTGCTTGAAGATCATTGTAGGACTTAAACGTATACGATTTTTCAATCGGTGGCTCAACACTCGATGATATAATCGTGCTTTCCGTTGCCATAATTGCGGTTGTACTTTCGACCGTAGTTTCAACATCCTGACATGCTGTAAAAATCACGAGCAATACAACAAAAAGCATCATAACAACTATTTTTTCATAATAACCTCCAAAATAATATTAGCAATCAATGAGGATTTTGCAAACGAGTCAAAATTTCATTCATACGCGCTTCACAGATAATGGTATCAAGACCCATATAGACGGATTTGTGTCCTTGTTCATTACAAAAAAACGCCAAAAAATCTTTCAAAAACTCAAAAACCGCATAGCAAGAGCGCGCTTGCGCTCTTGCTATGCGGTATAATTTCAATGTCAAAAGCACAAAAGCCTTTGAGCATTTTCAGTATAACATAAAATATACAGTTTGTCAAATGATTGTAAACTCAAACAGCAACATTACGTCTTTTTCAAAAAAAGTTTATCAAAACAACTTGATTTTACCAAAAATAATTGCTATACTATATATAGTAGAAAAACAACATCCGAAAGGTATCTTTACACTATGAATATCATCGCAAAAATTGCCGCCGAGCTTGGCATCAAGGAATGGCAGGTTGAAGCCGCCACAGCCCTGATCGACGACGGCAACACGATCCCCTTTATCGCGCGTTACCGCAAAGAAGCGCACGGCTCGCTCGACGATCAGGTCTTGCGCGCGCTTTCCGAGCGTCTTACGTATCTTCGCAATCTTGATGAACAGCGTGAAAAAGTCAGATCGGCAATCGAAGAACAGGGCAAGCTGACTGACGAAATTTCGGCATCGCTCGATGCGGCTGAAACGCTCACCGAGATCGAGGACATATACCGTCCCTACCGCCCCAAAAGAAAAACCCGCGCCTCGGTCGCAAAATCAAAGGGACTTGAGCCTTTAGCTCTCGCCATCTACGCGCAGGAAAAAGACTCGAAAACCCCCGCCGAGCTTGCGCCCGACTATATTAACGAGGAACTAGGCGTTACCAACGCCGCAGAAGCGCTCGCGGGCGCATCCGACATCATTGCCGAAATGATCTCGGACGATGCCGAACTCCGCAAACGCCTTCGTTACGTTTGCCTGATGAACGGCGAATTAACCGCCAAGGCTGCTGAAGAAGATATCGGCGTTTACGAAACCTACGCCGATTTCAGCGAAAAAACCGCCAAGATTGCACCTCACCGCGTGCTTGCCATCAACCGCGGCGAGCGTGAGGACAAGCTGAAGGTATCGGTCGTCTTTGATCGCGCCAAAGCAATGAACATCGTCTTTTCCTGCCACGTAAAAGAGGGATCGCCTTGTACCGATGCCGTAATCGCCGCCGCAAACGACGCTTACGACCGCCTGATTTTCCCCTCGATCGAACGCGAGATCCGTAACACCCTGACCGATGCCGCCTGCGAAAGCGCCATGAAGGTCTTTTCGGTCAATCTGCGCAACCTTCTGATGCAAGCCCCCGTCAAGGGCAAGGTCGCGCTCGGACTCGACCCCGGCTACCGTACGGGCTGTAAGGTTGCCGTCGTTGACGCTACGGGCAAGGTGCTGGATACCGGCGTTATCTTCCCTGTCCCCGAATTTAAAAAAGTTCCGCAGGCAAAGGCAACCGTCAAAGGACTCATTGCAAAGCATAAAGTCGACGTCATTGCCATCGGCAACGGCACCGCCTCGCACGAAACCGAGGTATTTGCCGCCGAGGTCATCCGCGAGATCGACCGTAAGGTTGCCTATATGGTAGTCAGTGAAGCAGGCGCTTCCGTCTACTCCGCCTCCAAGCTTGCCGCCGAGGAATTTCCCGAATTTGACGTATCCCTCCGTTCCGCCGTTTCGATCGCGCGCCGCCTGCAAGATCCGCTTGCCGAGCTTGTCAAGATTGATCCCAAGGCAATCGGTATCGGACAGTATCAGCACGATATGCCCGAAGCAGAGCTTTCCGCCGCCCTGAACGGTGTGGTTGAAGACTGCGTAAACACCGTCGGTGTCGATCTGAACACCGCTTCGGTACAGCTTCTCTCGCGTGTGTCAGGTATCAACGCGGGCATTGCGAAAAACATCGTCACCTACCGTTCGGAAAACGGCGCGTTCACAACAAGAAACCAGCTTCTCAAAGTCCCGAAGCTCGGTCCGAAAGCCTACCAGCAGTGTGCGGGCTTCCTCCGTATTCCCGAGGGCAAAAACCTCTTTGACAACACCTCGGTCCATCCCGAAAGCTACGATGTCGCAAAAAGACTTCTCACCGAACTGGGCTATACCGATGCCGATCTCAAAACGAGAAACCTCTCGGATATCACCGAGCGCGTTACGGCGATCGGCGAAAACGCCCTTGCCGAAAAGCTTTCGGTCGGCGTGCCCACACTTCACGACATTATCAAGGAGTTAAGCCGTCCGGGACGTGACCCGCGTGACGAGCTGCCCGCACCCATGCTTCGCACCGACGTTATGTCACTTGAAGACCTGAAGCCCGGTATGCAGCTTAAAGGTACGGTCAGAAACGTCATCGACTTCGGCGCATTCGTCGATATCGGCGTGCACGAAGACGGACTCGTACACATTTCACAGATTTCCTCCCGCTACATCAAGCATCCTTCTGAAGTCCTGAAAGTCGGTGACATCGTCACCGTCTGGGTTATGCAGGTGGATGTCAGGAAAAAACGCATTTCTCTTACAATGAAAGAACCCAAGAATCAATAAGGAAGTAACGATATGAATCAGTTAATTATTGCCGAACGTCTGATTTCCCTGCGTAAAAAAGCAGGACTTTCACAGAGCGCCGTCGCCGATCTTCTTTCGGTTACAAGACAGGCAGTCTCGAAATGGGAAAGCGGCAAAGCTTCTCCCTCACTCGAAGCATATTCCTCACTCGCCGCCCTCTATGATACTACCATCGAGGCGATTATCACGGGAAATGATGCCGTGCCGGAATGCGACATCACCGAAATCGAGGGCAGCTTCTTTGCCGAGCGCCTCAAAAACCTCCGTATTCTCCGTTCGCTCTCTCAGGGCGAAGTATCCGAAGCTCTCTCGGTCAGCCGTCAGTCAGTATCGAAATGGGAACGCGGCGAAGCAGAGCCTGACGGCGAGCGACTGATCGCCCTCTCGCAGCTCTTCCGCGCGCCGCTTGCGCTCCTTCTGCCCCACGCCAAGAAGGAAATGGTTATCATCCCCGATGAAGCCCCCGTCGTTGAGGAAGCCCCCGTCGTTGAGGAAGCACCCGTCGTCGAGGAAGCCCCCGTCGTTGAGGAAGCCCCCGTCGTTGAGGAAGCCCCCGTCGTTGAGGAAGCACCCGTCGTCGATGAAGCCCCCGTCGTTGAGGAAGCACCCGTCGTTGAGGAAGCACCCGTCGTCGAGGAAGCCCCCGTCGTTGAGGAAGCAC
>CAZMAF010000033.1:0-19057 GCA_964564225.1 uncultured Lachnospiraceae bacterium | reverse complement strand
GGTCGCATACATAACCACGTCGCCGTTCTGAACGGAAATTGCAAAGTCGGACGTCTTGCACTTTTCCTTAACGGCATTGACAACGGGACGCTTGTCGCCGAGGTCGCCCACAATAATCTCGTGTTCGTAAGGTGTGGTTACCGCGCTGATTGCCTCATAAGTGATTACAACACCAAAGCTCGATTTCATCCTTAACGCATAGCTCTCGACCGCACTCGTAATCGTTTCGTTCGTATCATCATAAACAATAACGTAGTCGGTTTTGCCGTCAACCACAACGTCAGCAACCTTGATTTCCCCGGTCGTCGTCACGACAGGCTCTGTTGTGGTTTGCGTTGTCGTTTCACCACCGCCGCAAGCCGTAAGCACAGCGAGCGTGGCAAACGCGAGGCATAGAATCGCAATTTTCAATACGTTTTTCATAACGCACCTCCTGTTTGATACTTTATTTTATCAAAAATTATATCAGCTGTCAAGTATAAAGCAAAAAACACCGCAAAAGAAAAAACCGCCTGTCAGCGGTTTTTTCTCTTATTCCTCGTCGTCGAGAAGCTCGTAATAAAGCTCGAACACACGGTCGATAATCGCGTCGTCCTCCACAAGATCGATCGTAGCCTCGCCCTCGTTTTGAACAAGCTCGAACACGAACGCCTCATCGTCTTCAAGACCTTCCATACCGACCGGTCTTAAAATAAAATACAGGGCTTCACCGATCGGAATAACGGCAACCTGCTCAAATTCACATTCCTCGCCGTCCTCGCCGTAAAGCACGATATTATCGTTACACGCCTCATCAAGAAGCATTTCAATAACGTCCATTCTGATACCTCCATCGTTTTTTTACCATTATACAAAGACTTTCCCCGTTTGTCAACATCATTTCCCAAGAAATAAAAGGAAAGGTCTTGCTTTTTCAGAAAAATCGTGCTATACTGCCCTCTGCAAGTACACCGTCAACATTCTGACAGAAAGAAGTTTTCTTTATGAAATCCATTCGCGCTCTGCTCGGATATTTTACCGTGACAGAAAAGCTGATATGGCTTACCTCGGTCACGCTTATTCTGCTATCCTTTTTTATGAATCCCAATGCCGGATGGCTCACAACAGTCGCCTCATTCATCGGCGTGACCTCGCTCATTTTCTGCGCGAAGGGGCATCCCGTAGGGCAAATACTGATTATCGTATTCAGCACGCTCTACGGCGTGATCTCTTACCGCTTTTCCTATTACGGCGAAATGCTGACCTATATCGGTATGACGCTCCCGATGGCGATTCTGTCGCTCATCTCATGGCTCAGACACCCCTTTGAAAAAGGTAAGGCGGAGGTGCGCGTCAATTCCCGACTGAAAAAGTACGAATTTTTCCTTCTTCCCCTTCTCACCCTCACGGCAACGGTCATTTTCTACTTTGTCCTGAAAGTCTTTAACACGGCAAATCTGCCCATCTCTACCCTCTCGGTCACGACGAGCTTTCTCGCCGTCTATCTCACCTATCGGCGAAATCCCTGCTACGCCCTTGCCTACGCCGTTAACGACCTCGTTCTCATCGCCCTCTGGAGCGCCGCCGCCTTAAAGGATGCGCGCTACCTTGCCATGATTCTTTGCTTCAGCGCCTTTTTATTAAACGATATTTACAGCTTCGTCAATTGGAAGCGTATGGAAAAACAACAGAAAAACGCTTAAGAAAATACCACGTCAAGAGTCGTCATAAGGACAAATCCGAGCGCAAAAAACGCACGCCCCCATACCCCTGACTTGCCCCCGAAGCTCGCTGAAAGCTCTCCCACCACCGAGGACAGCATAGCCGATGTCGCAAAAGCCAGAAAGAAGGGTAAAAGCTCGATGGTGATCTCGGATAACAAAAAAGCAAACAACGCCCCAACAGGCTCAACGATTCCTGACAAAACGCCCTTGAAAAACGCATATCCCCTCCCCCGTCCGAGCGATAACGCCGGTAACGACACGATTGCCCCTTCGGGAATATTCTGAATCGCAATACCGACAGCAAGCATCAAGGCGCTTGCCGCCGTAACACCCCGCGTGCCAAGCACTGCGGCGGCAAGCGCAATACCGACAGCCATTCCCTCGGGCAGATTGTGTAGCGTGATCGCAAAAACGGTAAGGCTCGGTCTTCCCGCCTTACCCATACACCGCGCAACAAGACGCTCGACAGCAAAGAAAAAAAGAAAGCCGAAGAACAAACCCAAAAGCGCCGAAAACGGCGAGTCCCTGCTTTCAAGAGCGGGCAAAAGCAAGCTGAAAATCGCAGACGCCGTCATCACGCCCGCCGCAAGACCGTCGAGCGATGCCGTCAACACTTCGGAGTTTTTCGTCCGTATACAAAATACCGCCGCCGCACCAAGCGACGTGCCGACGAGCGGTACGACAAAGCAAATAAAGAAAAGCATATACCGTCACTCCTTTTTGACAGTATATGCTTTTCTTACTGTTTTGTCCCAACCGCTTCAAAATACGCTTTCGGGTAATGACAAACCGCGCATTCGTGGGGCGCTGTTGTCGCAATAACGAAATGTCCGCAGTTGCGGCAACGCCACATGACCATCGAGCCCTTATAAAAGACCTCACCCGCCTTGACGTCAGCAAGAAGCGCGAGAAAACGCTCCTCGTGCATCTTTTCAATCTTGGCAACAAGATGGAATTTCGCCGCAAGCTCGGGAAATCCTTCTGCCTTGGCATCTTCCTCAAACTGCTTATACATATCGCTCCATTCGTAATGCTCGCCCTCGGAAGCGGATTTCAAGTTTCCTGCGGTGTCCGAAAAACCGCCAAGCTCCTCAAACCAAAGTTTTGCGTGCGCCCTTTCGTTTTCGGCTGTTTCGAGAAAAATCGCGGCAATTTGCTCAAACCCCTCTTTTTTAGCAAGCTCGGCAAAATACGTGTACTTGTTGCGCGCCTCCGACTCACCCGAAAATGCCGCCGCTAAATTTTTCTCACTCTTTGTACCGTGATATTTGTTTTGCGGCAAAGGCATCTGACGGACTGCCTCGCCCTTCGCATAGCATTTAGGACATTCTGCCTTCTCGCCCTCACCGCGATCAAACCGTTCTCCGCACGCGGAGCAGGTATAATGAACCATACGATCACCCTCCTTTGTATTCGAGGATAGTATCGCCTGTTCTTGAAAAAATATACAAAAAACCTCCCTTTAGTGTAAAGAGAGATTTTTTGTATTAAGAGTTGCTTACCCCTTCTCTTTCATACGGGAACAGACCGCTGACGGCGTGATACCGTCAAGCGCACTTGCCGCCCCGCACAACCGCGAAAAAACAAAATTTGTGCAGATACTGCCAAACTTCAAGACCCGGCTCATTCCTCAACCGTAACGCTTTCAATTATGACCGCTTCAACAGGCACGTCATCGTACCAACCGTAACGGGTCGTTCTCGATGCGGCGATCTTATCAACGATCTCAATGCCGTCAGTCACCTTACCGAAGGCGGCGTACTGACCGTCAAGGAATGCGCTGTCGGCATGCATAATGAAGAACTGCGAAGAAGCCGAGTCCAATACCTGTGTTCTCGCCATCGAAAGAATGCCTCTTTCGTGACGGATGGGATTGGGTACACCGTTAATAAGAAACTCGCCCTTGATCGACTCGGCTTCCTTCTGCTGAAAGCTCGTGTCAAAGCCACCGCCCTGAATCATAAAGCCCGCGATCACACGATGAAAAATAAGCCCCTCATAAAAGCCGGATTTTGCGAGCGAAATAAAATTTGCAACCGTAATCGGTGCTTCTTTGGGATAAAGCTCGGCTGTGATCGTACCAAGATCCCTAATGTTGATCTTTACGACAGGATTCGCCATAATAGTTACCTTCTTTCTTTAATTATTAAAATGTTATTATTAAAATGTTCTGTAATTGTATCGGGTATGCCGAAAAGCACACCCGATCGTTCTACCAATAATAACGTCTTCTGCGAATTTTCATCACGTAGGAGAGGACAGCCCACGAGACAAGAATAACCGCCAGAACAGCGCAAGCCACGTAAACGCCATTGCCGAGCGTCGAGGAGTCAATCTTTAACTCCTCCCAGAGATCATTCACCGTCTGAAGCGTACCTTTGTCAAGATTTTCGTATGCATATACATCGTATACGCCGGCAAAATCAATTTCCGGATAAAGAAGCGCCATATCCTCGCCAAGCGTATCCTTGTAGCCTTCGTTATAATACACAAGACTGTTGGGCGATGCATAGTAGATAAACTCAGCAATCGCCACGGCAGGCTCCTCGGACAAAAGGAAATTGATATAACGTTCAGCTGCTTCCTTATTGCTCGAATCCTTGGGAATACACATCGCATCCACAAAGATGTTGGTTACCGTTTCACCCATCTCGTTCTGCGGATAGTAAAAAGCAAGATCGGGATTATTCTCAACCATCGTCAGATAGTCGCCCGCATAATAAGGCGCAATTGCCGCCTCGCCCTTTTCCATCTTGTTATAGACCTCGTCCATAACGTAGCTCTGCACGAGAGGCTTTTGCTTTTTCAGAAGCTCCAGCGCCGACTTCCACTCATTCATATCCTGCGTGTTAACGCTGATACCGAGTGCATACATCGCCGTACCGAAGGCATCGCGCGAATTGTTGAACTGTAAGATCTGTCCTGCATACTTTTCGTTCCAGAGAAGATCCCAACCACCAATATCGGCTTCATCAACAACCTTCGTATTGTAAATGATACCCACCATACCGTAAGTATAGGGTACAGAATACTTTTCATCGGGATCAAAGGACAGTCCCTTGCAGTAATCGACAACGTACTGATAATTAGGAATGTTCGTAAAATCAAGCTCCGCAAGCATACCCTCGTTTGCCATGCGCTGAATCATATAATCGGAAGGTACAATTATATCGTAACCCGTCGCACCACTCTTTAATTTGGCATACAGGTCCTCGTTGCTGGCATAGGTGGTATAATTAACCGTCATTTCAACGCCGTAGGTTTCGAGGTAATATTCCTCAAACAAGCGGTTGACATTGAGCGTTCCCTCCGAACCGTCCGAGATGTATTCACCCCAGTTGTACACGTTCAGAACGATCTTTTCCCGCTTTTTTCCGCCACTGCAAGAGGATAGCGCCAAAACTGTCAAAAGCAAAGCAAAAATCAGAAGCGAAAGAAAAACAAATCGCGTTTTTTTCATTTTTTCGCCCCCTTTTTCTTATTGACCTTGCTAAGATCGCGCTCACCGATAAAGTTTGACAAAAGAAGAAGCACAAGGATCGCAAGAAAAATGATGGTGGAAAGCGCATACATATCGGGAGTCACACGCTTTTTCGTCATCGAATAAATACGAATCGGCAAAGTCTCAAAGCCCGTGCCTGCCGTAAAATAAGAAATAACGAAGTCGTCAAGCGAAAGGGTAAACGCCATAATGAGTCCTGAGATCACACCCGGCATAATGGCAGGCAGTTCGACCTTGAAAAAAGACTGTAAAGGCGTGCAGCCAAGGTCAAGCGCCGCTTCCGGCAGATGTCTGTCCATCGAGCGCAGCTTCGGAAGTACGTTGAGAATGACGTAAGGCAGATTGAAGGTAATGTGCGCGATAAGAACTGTCCAGAAGGAAAGCTTCGTATTCACCACCGTGCCGACGAAAATAAAGAGAAGCATCATCGCGATACCCGTCACGATATCGGGATTCATCATCGGAATATTCGTTACGGTGTTAATCGAACCGACGACGTACTTGTTCTTCATCTTGTTGATACCCACTGCCGCGGCAGTACCGATGACCGTCGCGATCAACGAAGACGTAACGGCAAGAATCAAGGTGTTCTTAAGAGCCGTCAGAGTCGCTTCATCCGAAAGCAATTCTCTGTACCATTTGAGTGAAAATCCTGTAAAAACACCGGTCGAATTGGAGTCGTTAAAGGAAAAAAGAATCAGAACGGCAATCGGCGCGTACAGAAAGATGAAAATAAGGACCGTGTAGATCTTATTGAGCGTTTTCGTATAATTCACGCAACCACACCTCCTTCTTCCTCACCAAAGCGGTTCATAATCGTCATCGAAACGATGATAAGCACCATCAGAACGAAAGAAAGCGTTGCGCCGAGATTATAATTGAGCGCCGACATAAACTGTCTTTCAATGGTATCGCCGATAAGGTCGAAATTGCCGCCGCCCAGCTTCTGTGAAATATAGAAGGTCGAAACGGAAGGCACGAAAACCATCGTAATGCCCGAGATCACGCCCGAGCTGGACAAAGGCAGAATAACCTTCATTAAGGTTTCAAAGGAATTACAGCCAAGATCGGCAGATGCCTCAACATAGCGCGTATCAAGCTTTGAAAGCGAGGTGTAAATAGGCAGGATCATATAAGGTAAAAAATTGTAGACCATACCGAGAACGACCGCCCCCGCCGTATTGATCATATGTACGGGACCGATACCCACCCAACCGAGTACGGTATTAATAATGCCCGTATCCTCAAGAATTGCCATCCACGAGTAAGTGCGGATGAGGAAGTTCATCCACTGCGGCAGCATCACAAGGACAATCAGGATCTTCTGCGTTTTCTGCGAAGCTCTGCTGATAAAATACGCCACGGGATAGGCGATCACAAGACAGATAACCGTCGCAAGAAAAGCAAAACAGGCAGAGCGCATAAAGATCTCTAAATATTCAGCCGTAAAGAGCGCTGCGAAATTCGCAAGAGTGAAACCGCCCTCAGCATCTGTCAGCGCGTAATACGCCACGAAGATCAGAGGAGCAATGATGAAAAGCACACTCCACACGATATGGGGTGCAGCTGCCATCTGACCTAACAGAGTTTTTTTCTTCATTCGCTTTCTTCTTCCTCCTCGGTGAGATATTCCATTTCCTCTTCGGTGAGGTCGGACAAATGATCGATTTCTTCACTGTAAGTCGAATAATCCCCGAATTTGCCCGAATATTCCGATTTTTTCATAATGTGAATGGCATCGGGTTCGATGTAAAGCCCGATATTTGCGCCGGGAGCGACGTAGTCGGTCGTCTGGATCATCCATTTAAAGCCGCCGATGTTGACGATGATCTCATAATGCACACCCTTGAAGGTGACCGAAGAAATTACGCCGCGCAGCATACCCTTCTCGGTGGCTACCACGTCAACGTCCTCAGGACGCACGACAACGTCAATCTTTTCGTTGGGCAAAAAACCTTTATCAAGACAATCAAATTCCACGCCGGCAAATTTTACACGGAAGTCACGGAGCATTTCGCCGTCAAGAATGTTACTTTCGCCGATAAAGTCAGCAACAAAAGCGTTAATGGGTTCATTGTAAATATCCGTAGGTGTACCGATCTGCTGAATAGCGCCATCCGCCATAACCACAACCTTATCGGACATCGAAAGCGCTTCTTCCTGATCGTGCGTAACGTAAATAAAGGTAATGCCCGTCTTTTTCTGAATATTTTTCAATTCATTCTGCATATCCTTGCGGAGCTTCAGGTCAAGCGCGCCGAGCGGCTCATCAAGAAGAAGCACGCGGGGAGAATTGATCAGCGCGCGGGCAATGGCAACTCTCTGCTGCTGACCGCCCGATAAGAGATTGACGTTGCGCTTTTCAAAACCGCGCAGATTGACCATGGCAAGCATTTCCTCAACCTTGTCGTAGATCTCTTTTTCGCTCAACTTGTCCGCGCCCTTGCGAAGACGAAGTCCGAAGGCGATATTGTCATACACGTTGAGATGCGGAAAAAGCGCGTACTTCTGAAATACGGTATTGACCTGTCTTTTGTGAGGCGGAACGTCAATAATATCGACGCCGTCAAACAAAACCTCGCCGCTGTCAGGCGTTACGAAGCCTCCGATAATTCTGAGAGTCGTCGTCTTCCCGCAACCGGAAGGCCCCAAAAGCGTCACGAACTCTTTATCGTAAATATCAAGATTTATACTGTCGAGAACGATCTCGCCATCATATTCCTTTGCTACGTTACGAAGCTCGATGATCTTATTTTTTTCCATTTCTTTCCTCGTTCCTTTAAATAGAATCTGAACTTTCGGATCACTCCGGTGAAATCATCATTATTGTAGCAAAAATCACAACAAATTGCAATATTTTTTCAAAATATTTTGACATTTTTTTTATTTGAAGAAATCCCTTTCTTTTCTACCGTTTTCCTTGAAAAAAGAAAAATCCTCCCGTAAAATGAGAGGATTTTCAATTGGTTTTCTTGATTTTCACATACCAAGCTTTTTCGCTTCGTTTTTAATGAGCGCAAGCATTTCCTCGTTTGCCGCCACAATAATACCGGGACGGTGATAGCGATAGCTGTCAGAATCGACAGCACCCGAAACAAATCCCGCCTCTTTGGCAAGTAAAAGACCGGGCGCAATATCCCAAAGCTTGTGATAATAGCTGATATACGCAAGCGCGTGTCCTTCGGCAAGCATCGTGAAATCCACACAAGCCGCACCGAAATGACGTGTCTTCAGAAAATGCTTCTGCAAAGCCTTCACAAGATTAAACTGCTTATCGAAATCAATATCAATACTGTCGTAATAATCACTGATGATCAGAAAACCGTCAGCAGAGTCCTTTCTGAGATCAGGCGCAAGGCGCACGCCGTTTTTATAAGCGCCCTTTCCCTCCTCTGCGCGATAAACAACGTCCTCTACGGGAAAATAGAGAATTGCGCCGCGACAGACGTTTTCATAAAAAACAGCAACCTGAATGCCGTAAAGTGAAAGTCCCTGCGCAAAATTGCACGTACCGTCAATAGGGTCGATCACCACGGTCAGTCCGTCAAGATCGTTATCGGGATTGTACTCCTCGCTCACGATATGAATATCGGGATAGTCCCGACGAATGCCGTCAATGATAAAATTCTCGATCACAAGATCGTTTTCAGTCAGAAGGTCGTTGCGCGTTTTATGATTTTTCACACTGACTGTCTGTGTCAGAAGATACCGTCCTGCTTCCTTGACGACCTCTTCCACACGAAAAAGCAAATCTGTATAACTCAATGTCATTCCCTCTTTTCTCTCTTGACTCATTTCAGCACCGAGTCGATGTAGTCGATCCACGCCTCAATATAGTCGTTATCTTCATCGTCAATAAGAACGCGCTTGCCAACGGCCTTGGCAAGATAGCGTGTCAGAAGATCGCATTCCGCCTTTTCAAGCATAGCATCAATGTTATCGTAAATGTCCGAGCCGGTCTGCGCGCACTTCAGAGCCTCCTCGCAAACAGCGGGATCGTCACGGTGGTTCTGCCATGCGTCAAGCGCTAACAGAAAATTGATCTGTCCCTTATCGTAAGAGCCGGACGCGCCCTTTAAAAGCGCCTTCAGCTCATCGTAAACGCCTGCCGAATTACCTTCCATAATCTTCAGAAAAAGCGAGGTATACTGAAAACGGATATAGTAACGATCAACCGTATTACTGTTTTCCATATAAATTTCCTCGGCAAGCGCAAGCTTATCCTCTGCCGCCTCATACTCGCCCTGCCAGATATACCCGTACGCCCAAACGCGATAATCTTCAGCAAGAAAGAGCTTATTGGAGGTCCGCTTATCACCCTCGGGCATTTCTTCGATCTCGCGTGAGAGTATTTTCACAGCACGCTTACAGGACTTATTGCTTTCGTCAAAGCGAAGCGTGGAAAGATATATCTTTCCCTTGATTAGATAGGCAAGCGACAGTTCAAATTCCGCATCGCTATTGACAGCATCGGTTTCATCCATCGCAATCTCCGCGTATTCAATACTCTTTTCAAAGGACTCAAGCGCCTTGTCAAAACGCACGAGCTTGCGCTCGGACAGCCCCTTGACGTTGTAAAGCTCCGATAAAATGGATGCCGAAAGCGTACCGTCCGCCTCCTTGAGAAGCAGTGACTCCGCCTTTTTGATCGCCTTGGTAAAATCCTCAACGATGTAATAATAAAACACCTTGCCAACCTCGCCCTCAAGTCCCCAATCACAGGTGTCGCGGCGGAGCGCGATCGAAAGGCCGAGCGATTTCAGCTTAAAGAACATACCCGAATTATAAAGAAGACGGCGGTTTTCCGAGAAAATGCGGATAAACGTCTCACTCGTCATGTGCGCCGTGCATTTTTCGGGTACTTCCTTGTGCAGAATTTCAAGCTCGGATAAATAGTTATCAAGTCCCGAGTCAAATTCAAAGAAATCAATCACGCGCTTTTGCAGAGCGTAATCACCAAGGATCTCGTAAAGACGGTCGTACTTCTTCAGCTCGATCAGAACCGAACCGAAATATTTTAAAACGTACTTGTCGTTACGGTAATTACCGCCCGCATACGCCTCCTCAATGTAGGAAAGCAACCGCTTATATCCGTTTTTGCGGCTGATATAGAAAATTTGTCCCACGTCGTCACTCGTCAGCCAGTCAATGACCGATTTATGAAGCGGCTCGATACAGTTATCCTTGACAGGGAAAATACCGTTGATATGCGAAAGTATATTTTTTAATTTATATTCATCCCAATCAAGAAAATCCTCAAGGAAACTGACCTCGGTTGGCTCTTTTTCAATACAGAGAAATTCCAGAAGGGGTTTTACCTCATCATACACGATCGCCCCTTCGGCATCACCGAACAGCCGCGAAAAGCAGTCATTGAAAAAACCGTAAATACCGATCGGAAAAAAGTTTATGTCATCAAGCGAAAGATTGTCTTCACGGATCTGCTTAACAATCTCGGAAGCGTAAAGGAACGAGCCCTCGCTCTTTGTCAGAAGCAGCTCTATCTTTTCCTCCGATGCTTCGGGAAACTGTAAACGGTAATACTCGCGAAGATCATCCTCCGTCTTGTCGGCAGTCAGAGTATAGGTATGCGCGATCGGCAGAAGAATACGGCGGATCACGCTTTCGTTACGGCTCGTGAGTACGAACTTCAGCCACGAAGGAAGCTGATCCTTCGTTCTCTGCAAGATCGAACAAATTTCGTTAGAGCCGCGCCAGGAGCATTCGTCAAGGGCATCAATGATCACAAGCAGATTTTTATCGTGCGACATCTGCGACAAAGGCTCGACGATGAGATATTCAAACATTCTCGTCGCATTTTTTTCAAAAAGCGTATCCAGCTCCATCAAGGTGAGAAGCTTATCGTGATAAGCAGGCAACACCTCGGAAAGCTGATAGGCGATCGACGAAATCATAACCTTCGGATTCACGCGGTCAGAGTTATTGAATTTACAGAAATGCGCAGCGCCGATATTCTCGGGATAACGCCACGTCAGCATACTCGAAATCGCCGTTTTTCCCGTACCCGCGCGCGCCGACAGCCAGAAAATGTTTTTCGAGGAGTTCATAAACCGCTCGATTTCTTCAAAAACGTCACGTCTGCCGCAGAAGGTCGCATAATAACGGTATGTCATTTCCTTCGAGGAAATCGGTTTTAAAGCGGCGCGCAGACGGCTTTCCGCATCTGAAAAACCGAGCTTCGCCTTGCCGGAAAGAATCTCGACGAGACTTTGCAGAAAGTTTTTATACACACTTTCCAATACACTGCCGTCAGGAGCAAGCGAAGGGATGAGCGAAAGCCGTTGATGCTTGTTGATACTGAGCGGCAACATCGAATCGTCAAGCAATATCGGCACGATATCCGATTTGTTTTCACCCGCGCGACAAAGCTCGTTCAAGCAGAAGCCGTCACGCGATACCGAGCGCGCCGATACCATGAAAAGAAAATAGCGAGAGGCGCGGATATGCTCGTCGATCGTCGCTTCCCAGTCACCCTTTTTCAGATAATCCATATCGAAAAAGACCTCGAAGCCAAAACCGCGCAAATCGTCGGCAAGACGTTTTACGACCGCATCGTGAATACCGTGTCCGTAGCTGATAAATACGTTTTTATCGTTCATACTGTAATCCTTATTCCTTCGTGCTGACAATCGAAAAGCCGCGTTTTACCGACTCTTTCCGATTGTCGTCATTGGCAAAATGCATAAGATAAACCTTTTTTCGCTCATCGGGCAAAAAAACAGCTTCAAGGTCGGCAATCGGCGTGTGGATGGGGGATGAAGAAAAGCTGACCTCGTGATAAATACGCGAGATTTTTCCCTCTCTCAATTCACTGACGGCGCGGGAATTGATGACCGAGGTATCGCCGCTGTAAAAGAAAGAGGCTTCCTCGGAATAAAAGAAATAGCCATATGCGCCAAACATATGCTTCTGCTTCACCGCTTCCACACGAAAGCCCTCGATCGTATCGGGAATGGGAAGGGTATGATAACTTCTCTCAAGTCCTTGCATATACATCATTTTATCAAGGCGCGAGGGGTGAGAATAATATACCGACAGGGATTTATCGGTGAGATACGTGATATAATAAATAAAGCCCTCAAGCGATCCGATGTGATCGGAATGGGTGTGCGTGATGAGAAGATGTACGCGCGTTACCCCCTCAAGCAACCCTCTTTTAATGATACGGTTACAGATCTGCTCACCGCAGTCAATGAGAATAAGCGCATCTCCTACCGTCATATACGCCGCCGTATTATCGTCGTCAAGATTGAATGCCGAGCCGTCACCGAGAAAATGAAGCATTGTCAAAACCCTCTCTTTTTCTTTCTGTTTATAGCCATTATACCGCCAAAGGTGTGAAAAGTCAATAAAAATTCATAGAAAAAGCACAAAGTCTTCGCAAGGACTCTTGCAATTGGTAAAGAGGAATGATATAATACATTAAGTATATATCCGCAAAGTATATATTCGCATAAATCTGCGACACTTCATATAAAGGAGTCCCTATGTCCGAAAATACAGTCAAAAAAACGACAGAAGATACGATTCTCAAGGCTTTTCACGACCTTGCAGCCATTGGTGATAAGATTTTACTGCCCTTGTCTCTTACCGAAGATACCTTAAAACGAAATCCCGTCAGAAAGCCCGACGAAATCACATCATATCTGCACCGCTTTGAATTCGGTAGCTTTTTTCTTTCCGTCATCTATACCCCCGCGCCAAGCGACCTGACAAGCGCACCCTCAACACTGGAGGTGCGGATCTGTCTTGACAAAAGCGAGTCCCTTCTCTTTTTTATGCCTTACGACATCATACCCTATATCAATCCGCAGGATATGATCTGCCGTTATTTTCCTTATATCGAGTCTCCCGAACGCCTCAAAGCCTGCTACCGCGATCTTTGCGAAAGTCTTGTCCCCTATCTTGCCGACTTTCATCGCATTGCCACCGACGAGGCGCTCCGGACGCGCGCGTATGCCGATCTCAAAAGCGAAATGGCACGCTGTTATAACGAAAACGTCGACCGTCCCAGCGGCAAAGGCGAGGAGTACGACAACACCCTCATGTCACTGCGCTTTGCGCACTTCGTCAAATGGAAAAGCTCGTTTTATTCCTCGGCGGAATACGGGCGTTACCTTGAAGGCGACGCCTCGGCAATATCCGCCATTGCCTTCCGCGGCGCGCGTCCCGACTACGTCAAACATATCGCCCTGACAGCTGTCGGCAATCCGCATCCCGACTATCTCCCTGTGCGTGAAGAATCCGCCTCCCTTCCCGCCATGCTGAAGGCAACGAAAAATGCAAAAACGCTCGGCATCCTCCTTCTGACTCTGCTTCTGACCTTCCCCATTACCCTCTTGGTATTGGGAATCGCCTATTTCGGCACGGCATATCTCGTCGGTATGAACAGTATCTACTACACCGCGCTTTCATGGAGCAGCTTTTTCTCGGGTATTTTCTGGATCATCACCATGGCGTTTATGCTTGCGTATACCGTCTATCCCGTCACTCTGCGTCTCTTTTTCAAGGACCGCTACCGTGCCTTTTTACCATATTACAGTATGACAAAGCGCGATAAACGCAACGCCTCCCGCGTGCGCACGAAAAAAATCCTTATCATTGCCGCCATCGTCTTCACTGTCTTTTCCGCCTGCCGCGGGGTGCATTTTACCGAGGACACCATTCTCGTACAATCTGCATCAATTCCCCGGGCACCGCAGAAGCTCAGCTACGACGATATTCTCACGGTGGAAGAAAAAACACGCCACAACGGTTCGTTTTATTATATCATCACCTTTGAGAATGAGCAAAAGCTCTCTTTAGAAACGGTTATGACCAAAGGCAGCTGTGAAACTGTCGCCAAGCGCCTTGCCCTTGTTTTTGGTAAAAACGGAATCGAGATCATCAAAGACGATCAGAACGCATCAAAGCTTGACGGCGATTACGACACTACAAACCGCGCGTAAAAGCGCTCGGAAAGGAAAATTTATGAGACGCTGTGAATTCGGAACGTTAAACGGCAGAACCGTCTACGCGCATACGCTGACGGGAAAAAGCACTGCCGCCACAATCATCGACTACGGCGCAAGAATACAGTCGCTTTCGTTTAACGGCGTATCGGTAGTCTGCGGATTTTCCGATATGGCAGGCTATCTTGCCGATAACGACTACCACGGCGCAATCGTCGGACGGTATGCCAACCGCATCCGAAACGGAACGTTTTCTTTAAACGGCAAGACCTATATCCTTGCGAAAAACGAAACGGCGCGCAGTTGCCATCTTCATGGCGGTACTGTCGGTTATTCTTCGCGCATTTTTACGCTTTCCGATCAAGGCGATAATTTTCTCACCTATTCCCTCTTTTCTCCCGACGGTGAGGAAGGCTATCCCGGCAATCTTACGGTAAAAATCACCTATACCCTTGAAAACGATGCGCTAACCGTCGAATATACCGCCGAAAGCGATGCCGATACCGTCATCAATCTCACAAACCACGCCTATTTTAATCTCGGCGGAATCGGAGCAGAAAGCGTGTGCGACCAAACGCTCACCCTCTTTGCCGATGCCATTGCCGAAGTCGACGAAACACTTATTCCCACGGGAAAACTTTTGTCTGTTCAAAACAGCGCCTTCGATTTTACAAAAGCCAAAAAGATCGGGCAGGATATTGCTGCAAACGACCGCCAACTCCAGATAGGCGGCGGATATGACCACAGCTTCAGACTGACGGAAAAATCGCCCGCCGCAATCCTTTTTTCCGAAAAAAGCGGCATCAGAATGGAAATCGACACCACAGAAGATGCGCTTCAGGTCTACACCGCCAACTTTATGACGGCTGACAATCCCTTTTTCTCGAAATATCCGCAGCAAAAACACGGAGCAATCGCCCTTGAAACAGGCCGCCTGCCCGACTCACCCAACCGCCCCGAGTTTCCTTCCCCCATATTAAAAGCAGGCGGGATCTACCGTCAGAAAACCACTTACCGTTTTTATCGGAATGAATAATACGACTGCCTTTTTCCGTCAGCATCTGCATCGGCAAACGGTATTTTAAACAACAAAAGCAGATTACAACGCCAATACGGCTTTCAAGGATTTTTTGATAACCCTTCATACAACCGTCACAAAGAAGCGCTATACTGTATACGGTAGAATAAACCCCGAAAGGTAAGAATTATGTCATTTCATTATTTTGCTCATCAGGACGATGCGCCGAACAACGAAAACACCGCACCGAAATCCGCTATCCGCGAGGACGGCAGCTATGAGATCGTTTTCAACAGCACAAGTAAAAATACCGATTATTCCGCCGACGGCTATAACGCCTACGGCTTTTCCGCCAACGGTTCACACAAAATACCGAGCGACGAATCGCCCGATAGCGCACCTCCAAAAAAGAAAAACGTCGCCGCTATACTGTCGGCCATCTCACTTTCGATCGCACTGTTTTCGATCGCGCTCTCGATCAGCTTCTTTATTATGTTGAAAAACAAGACGCCCGACTTCACGGTCGGCACAAACCCGCTCCCCTCCGCAACACTCGAGCCGTGGCAAAATCCCTATGACACACCGCCCACCGACGCTTATGCCGCAGCAACCGCCAAAACGATCAACTCAGTCGTTGTCATTGATACCGCAAGCGGAAGCGGAAGCGGCATCGTCTGGATCGCAGGCGAAGAACACTCCTATATCGTTACCTGCAACCATGTCGTTGAAGGCGAAAAAGACATCAAGATCACCTTCCACAGCGGCGAAAGCACTTACGCCGAGCTTATCGGCGGCGACTCCAAAACCGATATTGCCGTACTGAAGGTCGAAAAAACCGACCTTACCCCCATTCTTCTGCCCGGCGAAAACAGCGAACTTGCCATCGGTCAGGCAGTCATTGCCATCGGAAACCCCTTGGGCGAGTTCGGAAACTCGGTGTCCGACGGCATTTTATCCTCGACTGCCCGCAATATCCTCATTGACGGCAGTGCTATGCGCCTTCTTCAGACCACTGCCGCCGTTAACAACGGTAACTCAGGCGGCGGACTTTTCGATCTGAACGGTCAGCTCATCGGACTCGTCAACGCCAAAATTTCACAAAATTCAGTCGAGGGCATCGGCTTTGCCATTCCTTACGACGTCATCAAAGCGGTTGCTGCCGAGCTTATTGAAAAGGGATATGTTTCAGGTCGTCCCGCGCTTGGCATCACCACCGTAATGATCGACACGACGACGGCATATTACGAGGCAATCGCACAATACCCCGATCTTGAAAATTACGCGCTTTCCCGCAATTACTTCGGACAAACCGTAAAAACCGGACTCTACGTTGTCGATCCCGCAACCGGTGCCGGCTACGCCGAAAACGCAGATTCCCTTCTCTTCGGCGACCGCATTACGCAGATCGGCACGACGCCGATCAATTCTGCCTCCGATATTCAGACGGCATTGAACGGCTATGCCGCAGGCGATACCGTGCAGATTACCTTCGTAAGACAAAACAAAAATCACATTACCGAGATCATTCTCGATGAGATCGGCAAATAATCCCGGTATACTATGACCAATTCGGTAATTTCAGTAGAAGGAAGTAAAACGATGTATCATATTTTAATTGTTGACGATGAAGAAAAGATCCGCTCCCTCATTCGCAAATATGCAGAATTTGAAGGTCATACCGTCAGCGAGGCGGACAACGGCATGGATGCCGTTACGATCGCAAGAAACGAGCGCTTTGACCTCATCATTATGGACATTATGATTCCGATGCTCGACGGCTTTTCCGCCGCCGCCGAAATTCGCAAGAATTCCGACGTGCCGATTATTATGCTCTCGGCAAGAGGCGAAGAATACGATAAGATCAACGGCTTCCGTCTCGGTATTGACGACTACGTCGTAAAGCCCTTTTCCCCTAAGGAGCTGATGCTCCGCATCGAAGCCATTATGAAGCGTATTGGAAAAAATAGCGCAAGGGAGGACGATCCCAAGCACGATATTTTCACACTGGAAGGCTTAAAGATCGACTTTACCGCCCGTATCGTCTATATCGACGGCAATCGTGCCGACCTTTCCCCGAAGGAATACGATCTTCTCTTTTATCTCGTAAAAAACGCCAATATCGCCCTTACCCGCGAAACTCTTATCACAAAAGTATGGGGCTACGATTTCTTCGGCGACGACAGAACGCTCGATACCCACATCAAGCTCTTACGCCGTTCACTCGGCAATTATGCGAAATTTATCGTCACCCTGAGAGGAGTGGGCTACCGTTTTGAAACCGACGCCTGAAAAACGAAAAACACACCGTAGCATACGCACTAAAATTTTCGAAGCGTTTTTGCTGGTCGTGATCATCACCTTA
Source organism: uncultured Lachnospiraceae bacterium (assembly GCA_964564225.1). Lineage (GTDB taxonomy): Bacteria > Bacillota > Clostridia > Oscillospirales > CAG-272 > RGIG1993. The sequence goes on along the minus strand of CAZMAF010000033.1, from coordinate 1,500 downwards.
GCGCTTCTCTGGCTCTTACAGATCGTTTTATTCGACGTCATCTATTCACACGTCAGATTGAACGAGGTCGAATCGACCGCGCGTCATGTCAAGCTCTATCTGAATGAAGCAACCTTCTATAAAACACTCGCAGATACCACTCAAAAAACCGATTCCTGTGCAGCGCTCATCACCGAAGACGGAGGGGTTGCCTACGAGGCGGAAAATACCACCTCCTGTCTTATCCACTCGCTCAACCTGAGCGAACGTCAGTATCTGATCGCCGCAACCAACCAAAAAACGCTGTACGGTGTCAACTACGATCCCATCAGCGAGGAATATTCCTTCGTCTCGGTGTCGAGCGGCATTCTGACGGGCGCCTCCAACATCATTTACGTTGAGGCGATCGAACATAACGAAACGGTCTACTACCTCGTTCTCGATGCTACCGTTTCCCCCGTCGGTACAGTCAAAAAGGCAACGGCATCCTTTCTCATCACCCTATCCCTGATTCTCCTTTTCGTTGCCGTTCTGCTTACCAATTTCACAGCAAAACACATTGCAAGTCCGATCTCGGCAATCAGCCGGGAGGCAAAAAAGCTCTCAAAAGGTAGCTATACCCCCGTCGACTCCAATTCCATCGAGCTTGACGAGCTAAACGAGGCACTCATCACGGCGGCGAACGATCTCACAAAGGTAGAGCGGCAACGCACCGAGCTAATCGCTAACCTTTCCCACGACCTGCGCACACCTTTAACCCTCATCAGCGGCTATGCCCAAATGATGCGCGATCTGCCAAGCGAGGTCACGGCAGAAAACCTGACCACGATCGTGAATGAGGTCAACCGCTTAAATTCGCTCGTCAATGACCTTCTCGATATTTCCCTTCTCGAAACCGGACAGCGCACGCCAAAGCCAACGGTTTTTGATCTTACCAAAGCCATGGAAAAAACGGTAATACAATACCGTGAGCTGACCGAAAAAGACGGCTATCGCTTTGAATTTACGCCGGAAGGAGAAATACCCGTCTTGGCGGACGAAGGAATGATTCTGCAAGTCTTTACCAATCTTCTGAACAACGCCATGACCTATACGGGCAACGACAAAACGGTGCGCATCGAAACCGTCTTAAAGGACAACGCCGTTGCCGTTGAAATCACCGATACCGGCTGCGGCATTGAGCCCGATAAGCTTCCGCTGATCTGGGAGCGCTATTATAAGGTAGACGATGCTCATAAACGCGCCGCTAAAGGTACGGGGCTCGGACTTTCGATCGTAAGAAACATCATCACAGTACACGGCGGCAGATACGGCGTACGGTCGACACTGCAAAAAGGCAGTACCTTCTGGTTCGAGTTGCCAATCTATGCCGAAAAAAACAGTCCCCACAGTACACCCGCAACACAATAAACCATACGGTATTTTGCGACTTCTCCTCGCAAAACAAACCGCCCCGCGTTCAAAACTGAAGTGAACCCAAAAGTTTAGACAAAATTAAATATTAAATTACTTGCGAATGAG